>JALYLU010000050.1:13042-13681 GCA_030774075.1 Actinomycetota bacterium
TGCCGCATACGCGAAGTTGAACGATCCGATCGCCGACGCGACCCGGATCAAGGCGGCGCTGGCGGCGCACATGATCGTACGCACGCGCGCCGACGCCGACACGTTCGCCGCCCGCGCGAACGACACGCACATGGAGCGAGCGGCCCTGGATGGTGGCGCGCAGCTGGTGAGTACCGACTACGAGCAGCCGGACCCGGCGATCGGCAACGGTTACGTGGTGCGCATCCCGGGCGGCACCCCCGCCCGCTGTGATCCCGTCACCGGACCGCCCGCGTGCAAACCGACCGACGTCGAGGACCCGTCGCGGCTGGCGGTCAAAGTTCGCTGAGCCAGTCGCGCGTCTCGACGATGTCGCGGACGCGCCGGAGAAACGCACCCGCGTACGCGCCGTCGAGCGCCCGATGGTCGAACACGCAGCACAGATGACCGACCGGCGCGATGCCGACGCGGCCGTCGTCACCGGCGACCACCCGCTTGGAGACGCCGTCGGTCGCGAGGATCCCGACCTGCGGGCGATTGATGACCGGGAACGAGATCCACGTGCCCGACGCACCGGGGTTGGTGATCGTGAACGTGCCGCCCGCGAGATCGTCGGGCACGAGCTGCCGGGCGCGGGCGCGCGCGGCGACGTCGCGGATC
>JALYLU010000051.1:0-3166 GCA_030774075.1 Actinomycetota bacterium
TCCCCATCCAGCGAAGGAGCTCGCGTGGCGCCCCGGACATCGAGTCGCCTGCTGTTTCGATTCAAGGACAAGGAACACTCACCCCGTCGGCTCGGCTGCCCCAACCCATCGCTCCAGGACCCATTGTGACTGCCGCCAAGCCCCGCGCGTCGTCGCCCCTCGAGTGCCCAGAGTGTACAGAAGCCCACGCGTCGTGTCCAGGTGTCGACCGGGCTCCCCACGCCACGCTCCGGTGGCGGCGGGCAAACACGCGCTTGGTGCCATGACCTTCACGGCCCAGGGCCGCAGCCTCTCCTCTTCGCAACAAAATTCAGGCTTCGTAAACAAATGCGGGCTAGGCAGTCGGGCCAGTCGACGCCTATCCAACCTTCAACGGGACAATGGCCGTTTCGGTCGCGACCTCAGGACGATATAGCAATCGCAAAGTCGAGGTAGCTGCCTTGGGAATCTTGAACGAGATGGCACCACGGCGACTCTTGTGAGCGTCGATGGTGCCATAGAAAGTATCGGAGCTATTGTACTGTTTACCAAAGATATCGCCTTCGGATCCGATCAGTCGAAAGAAGGCGGCTTGATTCATGATGCCTTTGTCGCCGGTATTTTGAACGCTAAGGTCGAGTTCGATCGAGACAACACCCTGGCTGTCACTCGCCTGCAGGGTGGCATCGTTGATGACCAAAACTCGGTCGCGTAATACAACCTTCTGGCTGCTGTGCTTGCTTCCACCCGGCGTCGTCGAATCGGAAACCACTTGCGGTCCCACCCCCGAGGAGCCGCCAACGGATCTTGCCGTGAACTCCTGAGGAGCGACCGACGCCGAAGGACTCGCGCCCCGATCATTGGCAGAGCTACACGCGGCTACCAACAGAGATAGCGACATCAGCGCGAACAGTAAGGGGCTCTTTCGGCGAATGTAGGTTCGGTGCTCGAGGAGCACGTCAGAGCGATCCCGCGCGGAAGGACGTTACGGTCGCGGTGCCCGTTTGGGTGAGCAAGCGCATACCGGCGCGGCCGGAGGCAAAGGTCCCATCAGTAGCTGTGAGCATCCAGCCGCTTGGCTCCGCGCCCGAGGCGGTCCAGGCGTTGACGGTCAGTGTCGCCCCCACGGCACGGAAGTGGATGGTGTACGGCGTCCCCGCAGCCGCCACGAAAGGTTTACTTGCCAGAATCGTCGTGGTCCCGGTCACCTTTTTCTGGATGATCAGGTTTCCGCCATCGATGTAGGCCTTGTACCAGTTGTTACCGTCGGTCCAGCGCAACACGTCCCCGAGGTTGCTATTGGTGAAGGAGATGAGGGAGCCGGTGGCAAACACCTCGGCGTCGGCCGCCGCGGGACCTAGCACCGCGCTGTAACTGCTGCCGCCGGTATTGGTGACAAGACCCGCGCCGCTCGAGATTGAGAACACGCCGAGACTGTTCGCATCGCCACCCCAAGGCTGACCGTCGGACGCCGTGCCCCAGAGCGACTGATTGGCACGCTGGAAGGTGTCATTCCCCAACACCCCAGATGTTGGAACAGTCGTTGTCGTCGTTGTCGCAGGGATCGTTGTCGTCGACGTTGACGTGCTCGTCGACGTTGACGTGCTCGTCGACGTTGTGGTCGTGCTCGTCGACGTTGACGTGCTCGAAGACGATGACGTGCTCGTCGACGTTGTCGTTGAGGACGATGTCGTTGTGGACGGGGGCGAAGTAGATTGAGTTACTTTTGCCAACCTGTTCGCGAACTCCTCGTCGAACCAGATTCGGTTCTGAGAGTCAACGTTGAGACCATCGTGGGGATGGCCTCCGCTCCGACTGGCATAGAAAGAGAAACTGCCGCCGGCGACCGGAAACGAGCCAAAGGTACTCTGCAAAGAATCGTCCAGCCAGATCAGGCCCTGGCTATCGGCACCGATGCCAGAAGTATGGGAGCCACAAGTGGTACAGGAAGGCGTATAGCGGTATTCGGTTACGCCAATGTTCGTCCCTGGTACCGCGATGGCTGGATTGAGTCTACCGATCGCACTGACCCACCCCTCCGACCACCAGATATTTCCGCCGGGGGCAATAGTAAGGAGGTGGGGCGTCAGACCTGTGCCGCCGGTCGAACCGGTCCGGATCCGGTACTCCTTGAGGATCCCGGCACTGGTGTATTCACCAATGAGTGCAACGGAATCGGTATTCTCGGTGAACCAGATGTTGTTTGCGCCGTCCACAGCAATCCCGTACGGGTCGCTATTCGTTGCAGGTGTCGAGACTTCCTGGAACGTCAGTGACGCAGGATCAAAAGCGCCGATTTTATTCACATAGTGTTCGGTGAACCAGATCTTCCCATTGGAGTCGAGAGCAAGATCCCAGGGACCCGCCGCCGGAGTCGGGACAGGCCATTGTCCGACGGTCCTGGCGACCGGGTCATAGACACCGATGCTGTTCGTGACCGGCATCGTGAACCAGACCTTGCCAGCACGGTCGACTTCGACAAAGAGCGGCTGACCGTAACCGGCCGGGAGTGAAACAGTTGTGGTCCACGTGCTCGTCGTGGGATCAAAAAGCGCGAGTTTTCCGGGGGGAGTCGAACTCGGACAACTCGGCGACGGATCACAGCCGGGCAGCGCTACCCAGACACGTCCGGAACCATCAAATGCGGTTCCCCAGGGCTTCCCGCTCCCGCCCGGAACCCGATAGTCGACAACGCTATTGATGCCGGACGCAGACGCTGACGGCGTAGCCGCAGCGATGACTGAGCCAACGAACGCGCCACCTGCGACAACCGCCGCCACGGCGACGGAAATGCAACGAAAGGTCCTATTACTACGTTTCATAGGATACGTCCCCAGTCATCGTTTCCTCCGCCAAGGCAGCACCAGCTGACGCCGCGTGAGCCACTCCAGGCGCGATGCCGACCCGGCAATCTCGACCGCGAAGCCACCGCGCCGGTCCCGGATCCCGTCCGCGGCACTGCGGTACGCACAACAGCATCGATCCCCGCCCTCATGGACCGCTCAACCTCACGAGCGAGTCCCCCAGTGCGACACACAATAGACGCACCCGCGCGGATGAGCCAGGCACCCCTTGGGAGTCAGTCGGCGCGTGTGCTGGATCCCTAACTTCAACGTTCGTTTGATCGACCGTCGGTTCGAGCTCGCACACGATCGCCGACGCGACGGCCGCGCGCGCCGTCGCCCGG
>JALYLU010000051.1:3176-8953 GCA_030774075.1 Actinomycetota bacterium
CGGCGAGGGGGCGCGCCGGACGATCGGCACGGACCGCGAGCTTCCGCGCCCATCCGCGCGAGTGGAAGCTCGCTGGAATAGACATCTCCTTGACTATCTCGGGCACAACTGGGCACGACGGCGGGGAGGCTTTGCCGTGGCGGTGGAGAGCGCGTTCCAAGCGCGGGGGAATGAGACTCTGTCTCTCGGCACAACCGATCATCTCCAGCCTGCGCACGACCAACTCGGCGCGCCCCGATTGGACTGCAGCGTCGGGATCATGGCGCACAACGAGGAAGGCAACATCGCCAACGCGATCGACGCGGTCCTCGGGCAGCAGCCCACGTTCGGAGAGCTGGTCGAGCTGATCGTCGTGGCGAGTGGCTGCACCGACAAGACGACCGACATTGTCGCCTCTCTCGCTCGGGAGGATCCGCGGATACGTCTCGTCGTCCAGGAGCATCGAGCCGGCAAGGCGTCGGCAATCAACCTCTTCATCGCCGCAGCACGAGCTCCGATCCTCGTCCTGGTCAACGGCGACAACATCGTGACGCCCGGAACCATCGACGCGCTCGTCGAGCAGTTCCAGGATCACGCGGTCGGCATGGTTGGGGGAAAGCCGATTCCCGTCAACGACGACGACACCTTTCTCGGCTATGCAGTGCATCTGCTGTGGCGTTTGCACGACCGGATTGCGCGGGAGTCACCCAAGCTCGGTGAGATCGTCGCGTTCCGCAATGTCGTGCCGAGCATCCCCACCGACACGGCGGTGGATGAGCTCTCGCTCCAGGCGGTCGTCACTGAACTCGGGTTTCGCCTCGTCTACGAGCCGCGCGCGGTTGTCTACAACCGCGGCCCGACGACGACGGCCGACTTCTTGCGTCAGCGACGTCGCATCTTCGCCGGACACCTCCGCATCGCCAAGCACCAGGGCTATGCCGCTTCGACCATGAGCGTCACGCGGGTCGGCCGCGCGCTCTTCCAATACGAATCCGACAACATCGCCCGAGCACCTTTGTGGGCGGCGGGCACGGTCGCACTCGAAACGACCGCCCGCGTCCTCGGATATTACGACTTTCTTCGACGTCGCCCGCACCACATCTGGACTACGGTGACCACAACCAAAAACGACTTCGGAGAGAGCGCTCATCAGAAGATGATGGAATCCGAGCTGGTCGACCTCGCCGAAGAGCGTCTCCAGCGAAGATTTCACACAACTGCCTCATTGCTCCAACGAGTGGCGCGTCCGGTCGTTGCGCGCGCCGCATGCACGTGCTCGCGAACTGAAGAGACAACGATCATCCTGGACTCGCCGAACCCGGGCGAGGCTGAGATTCGCCGGGGGCCCGGTCGTGTAGGATCTTGCTACAGCTGCGCCGTGTGCGGCGTACTGCCGGTGGTGATCGTCCGTCGGCTCAGGTCGCGCGGAGCGGCTTCGCCGGGCCGACGGCACAGCATCCTGCCGCGGCTTCGACACCCGGACTCACCAACTCGGAGATTCAACTAGCCATGGGTATGACAAAGGTTCTGGCAGAGATCCCGGCTCTCAAAGCGTCGTATACCACTGGACACATTTTCGCGCTACCGGCGAACATCACAGTGAGCACTAGTTACCATTGCAACTCTCGCTGCAAGACCTGCAACGTCTGGCTCCTTCCGAACGACGACCTCCGCCTCGATGAGTGGGATCGTGTGTTCCAATCTCTCGGTGACGCACCGTATTGGTTCACATTCAGTGGCGGCGAACCGACCTTGCGCGAAGACCTGCCAGAGATGGTAAAGAGCGCGTACGATCACTGTAAACCCGGAATTATCAATATTCCCACAAATGGCATACTCGACAAAGTCATTCCGCCGCGCATCGAGCGTATCCTGCAGTTCGTTCCGAAGTCCGAACTCATCATCAATCTTTCTATCGACGGTATCGGTCAAAAGCACGACGAGATCCGCGGGGTACGCAATAACTGGTCACGTGCAATGAGCACGTATGGCCAGCTGAAGGATCTCCAGAGAGAATACAAGAACTTGACCATTGGTATTCACACGGTCATCTCCAGCTACAACGTCGACTCGCTCCCCGAGCTGTGCGAATTCGTACAACGGGAGCTGAAACCCGACTCCTTCATAACCGAAATCGCCGAAGAGCGGGTCGAGCTCGACACGGTCGGCTTGGGCATCACGCCGACGGTCGAGGCGTATACCGTCGCAATCGACGCATTGCTCGAAAGCCTGCGCGATAACAAACTGACGCCAGTCGCCGAAGTGACACAGGCGTTCCGCCGCCAGTACTACGAGCTCGTAAAACGTACGCTGCGTGAGCA
This sequence comes from Actinomycetota bacterium, assembly GCA_030774075.1. Lineage (GTDB taxonomy): Bacteria > Actinomycetota > Acidimicrobiia > IMCC26256 > PALSA-610 > PALSA-610. The sequence goes on from JALYLU010000051.1 coordinate 5,477, forward strand.
GCGGCAGGTCATTCCATGTATGGCCGGCGTCGCCTCGGCTCAGATTGCTCCCAACGGGGACGTCTGGACCTGCTGTGTCCGCGCGGAGTCGATGGGAAACCTACGCGAGCACAGCTACGACTTCGGCGAGGTCTGGAAATCCGGGAAGGCCAAGGAGTTGCGGCGGAGCATCAAGGCCGGCGAGTGCCACTGCCCCTTGGCCAATGCTGCATATACCAACATGCTCACCCATGGGCCCACGGTCATGAAGGTCGCACGCGAGGTGGGACACTCTCGCGCCGTCTCGTTCCTCGGAAAGCTTGATCGGCGGCCTCGCCGAGAGACCCCCTCAGGCGGGTGAACTCCGACGGTGAAATCGAGGATCTACGTCGTGGTGTAGTCCTCGTCACGGGCGCGACCGGCTTCCTCGGGGGATCCCTCGTTCGCCGACTCGTTCTCGAGGGAGTCCGCGTGCGCGCGCTCGTTCGCTCGCAGCCGAAGGCGACGGAACTGGCCCGACAGGGCGTGGAAGTCGTTCTCGGAGACTTGGACGACGAGGTCGCAGTGGGCGCTGCGCTCGATGACGTCGCCGTCGTCTATCACCTTGCCGGAAAGCTGCTCGAACCCGGCGAGCCTGCCGATGAATACCGCAAGACCCATGTCGAGGGAACAATGCGGCTGATCAAATGCTGTCGACGGCACAAACGACTCGAACGGTTCGTGCACTGCAGCACGACCGGGGTCCTCGGAACTACCGGCGATCAGCCCGCAGACGAGACCACGCCGATGCGTCCCACGAACATCTACGAGGAGACCAAGGCCGATGCAGAGCTCGCCGTCTCCGCCGCGAGCCGGGAAGGCTTTCCGGCCGTCATCGCGCGACCTGGACTCGTCTACGGCCCGGGCGACCTCCATCTGGTCGGCTTCTTCCGTGCCGTGTTGCGACGTCGCTTCCGCCCGATCGGCGGGCAGACCGTCTGGCTGCATCCGATCTACATCGACGACATGACCGAGGCGTTCGTTCGCTGCGGCGTCAGTGCTACAGCGGTCGGAGAGTGCTTCCACTTCGCGGGGCCTGAACATGTTTCGCTGGAACGCCTCGCCACGGCCATCGCCGACGCAGGTGGCACCACTGTGCCGCGAGGTCGCATCCCGCTTCCCGTGGCTCGGCTCGCGGCGGCGTTGGGTGACGCGTTGCCCGCGCGGCTCAGGGGCGCGGCTCCGCTCACGACGAATCGACTCGAATTCCTGACCCACAGTCGCGTCTACTGCGTCGCGAAGGCCGAACGCGTCCTTGATTTCGCCGCGCAAACCGATCTGCCGACCGGAATCGCAAACAGCAGCGCCTGGTATCGCCAGCATGGCTATCTTCCGGCATGACGCTCGACAGTAAGGCCCCTCCTGCTCCGATCGTGGGAACGTCCAGAGGACGTGCCCTCGCGATTCGGATGGCGATCGGCCTCGGCATCGGGACGCTGTTCGCCGTGATCTTCGTGCAGTTGATTGATTTTCATGCGGCATGGCGACGCGTACAACATCTCAACGTCGCGCTTGCACTGCTCTGTGGGGTGGTCTTTCTCAGCGCATATGCCGTCCGAGCGCTGCGGTGGCGGCTGTTCCTCGCTCCCGACGAGATCACGGTCAAGCGCGTCATCGGAATCTACTTCGTCGCAACGTTTCTCAATTGGGCGCTGCCCATTCAGGGCGGTGAGCTCGCGAAGAGCCTGATCTTACGACGCACCAACGGCATTCCCGTGAGCCGATCGCTCGCCACGGTAACCATGGACAAGACGATGGATCTCCTGCCAGCAGTAATTCTGCTGGCCTTTGTGCCCTTGGCCGGGCTGCGATTGAGCGGGCCTCTGTGGGTGTTACTGGTTTTCGCCCTGCTCCTTCTCGGGTTGGGCGCCATGACTCTCGGCTTCGCGACTTGGCAGCGGGATCGCACCCTCATTTTGCTTTCTCGGTTCGTGAAGGCGATCCTTCCGCAACGCGTGTCGGGCCATGTGGAACAGTTCGTGGTGCAGTTTGTCGACACGGTGCTCGCACTGTTTCGCCAACCACGCCTGCTGCTCGTCGCGGCCGCGCACACGCTCGTGGCGGTCACGCTCGATGCGCTCTTCTGCTACCTGGCGTTCCGCGCCGTAGGCGTGTCCGTCCGGTTGCCGGTCGTACTGTTTGGATACACGTTCTACAACCTCGCCTATATTTTGCCCACACCGCCTGCTCATCTCGGCAGTAACGAATTGGTTGGCCTGTTGATCTTCTCCGGCTTGTTCGGTGTCAGTCGTTCGGCGGTAGGCGCCATGTTTCTCTTCTCGCATCCGTGGACCGGCGTCTTGATGACAGTGAGCGCCCTCGTCTGTGTCAAGACGACCGGACTAGACCTTCGAGCGACATTGAGATTGCCGGCGCGAGCCGAGTCGATGGGAGACGAATGAAGGCCTTGGTGACGGGCGCGACGGGCCTGCTCGGGAGCCACATCGTCGAGCTGCTCCTGGAGCGTGGCGAACGACCGCGGGCTCTCGTCCAACCGGGCGAAGCCGCCGACAGGTTCGCGGGCACCGTCGTCGACGTGCGCTCGGGCGACGTCAGAGATACCGCGGCGCTCGAGGCTGCGATGGAGGGCATGGACTGTGTGCTGCACTGCGCAGCTCGCACCGGGCCGTGGGGCGCCGAGGACGGGTACAACAGCACAAATGTCCATGCGCTCGAGACGTTGGTGCACGTCGCGTCGGCGGCGGGTGTTCGCCGTGTCGTCCATGTCAGTTCGATCACCGTTCACGGGAATGACGTCCGCGGCGCGGCCGACGAGACAGCACCCTTCCGCGTGGAGCCAAACCCGTACAGTCGCTCGAAGGTCGCCGGCGAACGCCTGTTGCAGAAACTGATCATGAACGACAGCGCACCGGTGACAATCGTGCGGCCTGGATGGATCTACGGCCCCGGTGATGTCGCCAGCTTCGCCCGCTTCGCGACGAAGCTCAGAGACGGTCGGATGATCGTCATCGGCTCCGGCGAGAATCATGTTCCGCTGATCTACGTCACCGACGTGGCCGATGGCGTTCTGCGGGCGGCTGAAGCCGATTGCGCGGAGGGCAAGTCCTATCTCCTGGTCAACGACGAGGCGGTCACACAACGGGACTACCTCTCGGCGATTGCGCGCGAGATGGGTGTGGCGGTGCCCAGATGGCGTATTCCGTATCGTCTGTGCGTAATGCTGGGCGCCGGCATGGAAATCGGATCTCGGATGACGCGCCGGCGGCAGCCACCGCCTCTGATGCGCTATGGGATTCAGCTGCTCGGCGGCGAGAACCGATTCAGCATCGAGCGGGCCCGGCGGGAACTGGGCTTCTCACCGCAGGTCCCCCTCGCCGAAGGCGTGCGGCGCAGCGTCGAGTGGTATCGCACCAGCGATATGTCTACCTCGGACAGATGAGGAACGGGTGACGTGGAGGTACTCGTCACAGGCGGCAACGGATTCGTCGGGCACCATGT
>JALYLU010000051.1:8963-13603 GCA_030774075.1 Actinomycetota bacterium
ACTCGACCGTGGCGAACGCGTTCGCGTACTCGCGCTGCCCGGCGAGGACGCGTCCGCACTCGAGCAGCGCGGAGTAGCAGTCCACCGGGGAGATATCTGTCGCCCAGAGACATTGGCGACACCCATGCATGGTGCCGACGCCGTCGTCCACCTCGCCGCCATGATGCATGTCTGGCGGCCTCTACGCGACTATCTCGCGGTCAACGTCGGGGGCACCGAGCACGTGTGCAGGGCGGCGTTGGCGGCCGGCGTTCGTCGTCTCGTATACATGAGCTCCTCGAGCGTCTACGGCATGGCGTGGGACCGCCCCGTCGATGAAGACTTCCCACTTTCGCCGTTCGATGATCCTTATCCAAGAAGCAAGGCCGAGGGAGACAAGCTGGTCCAGAGGATGATCGCGGAGGAGGGGCTCCCGGCCGTCATCATCCGACCCGATCAGATTTTCGGTCCGGGGGATCGACTGCACTTCGCCCAGACCGCCGACCGCCTCCGCGCCGGGCGGTCGATCATCATCGGCCGCGGCGACAATGCGATCCCACTCGTCTACGTCACCGACATCGTGCAGGGCTTGCTCTTGGGCCTTGATCACGAGAACGCGCTCGGTCAGGCATTCAACATCACCAACGACGCGCCGCTCACACAGCAGGAATTCCTGCGCGCGATCGCAGCCGAGATCGGCGCCAAACCGCCTCGCCTCCATGTCCCCTACCGCGCCCTCTACGCCGCCGCGTACGCAGCCGAGCGGCTCGCCAATGCGAGACGCGGGTCGCATCGACCACCCATCACCCGGCTCGGTGTTGCGTTCCTTGCCAGCGACGTCCGCTTCCGCATCGACAAAGCACGCCGGGAACTCGGCTATGCCCCTCGGGTGACGTTGCGCGAGGGAGTCCGGCTCACGGCCGCCTGGCATGCAGCTGCGAGCGCGGGACAACGCACTGTGTCTCCCACCGGGCAGGCGCCCACTCAGCCGACCGCCGGAGACTGACGTCGTGGCCGACTTGGAGAACGAAGTCGCAATCGTGACCGGAGCCAGCTCGGGAATCGGCGCGGCAACGGCGTTCGAGCTCGCACGGCGCGGTGCGCGCGTCGTTCTCGCGGCGCGGCGAGCCGACGAATTGCAGAAACAGGAACACGCCGTCAAGGCGGCAGGCGGAGACGCCGTGTCGATACCAACCGATGTCACCGACTCGACGCAGCTATCGCGCCTCTTGGAGGGCTCAGAAGCTGCATTCGGGCGCGTGGATGTGTTGGTCAACAATGCGGGCGCCAACTGGTTCCGGCCCCTTGCAGAAACCGCGCCGGACGAGCTCGTCAGGTTGGTCGAGGTAAACCTGCTCGGCGCAATGTTGCTCACGCGCGCCGTCCTCCCCGGCATGCTCGAACGACGGCACGGTGCGATCGTTTCCGTCGGCTCGCTGTCAGGACAGGTGGCGATGGAGCCTGTTTATTCGGCGACCAAATACGGCCTGCGCGGATTCTCGCTCGCCTTGCGGCGACAATTGGCCGGAAGCGGGGTTTCCGTCTCGCTCGTTTCGCCAGGCAACATTCGCACGGAAATGACCCGACATGTAGAAGGTCGCCTCCCCGAACCGCGCATTGTGGCGGAGGCAATCTGCGAGCTTGTACGTCGCCCTCGGCGGGAAGTCATCATCCCCCGCAGACACTCTGCGATTGCTCGGTTGGAACAGTTCTTGCCTAATCTGGCGGACTTCGCTCATCGATGGCGCCACTGGTCGCCGGTGGAGTAGCAAAACGGTGGAGATCCTGGTTACGGGTGGCGGCGGCCTCCTCGGGCACCACCTCGTTCAGGCCCTTCTCGACCGTGGTGACCGGGTACGAGTGCTCGCGCTGCCCGGCGAGGACATGTCCTGGTTCGACGAGCGCGATGTCAAGGTGCACCGGGGCGATATCTGCCGTCGAGAAACATTGGCGACACCGATGGACGGCGCCGATGCCGTCCTTCACCTCGCGGGCATGATCGGAGTCTGGCGGCCACTCGAGGATTACCTCGCCGTCAACGCGACCGGGACCGAGAACGTTTGCCGCGCCGTGGTTGCGCAGGCGGTCACCCGCATCGTCCACGTCAGCTCGTGGACCGTGTACGGAATGGATCAAGGCGAACCCTGCCGGGAGGACCGCCAACTGGCGCCATTCTCCGAGCCGTACGCGGTCAGCAAGGCCGAAGGGGACAGGTTGGTGCAGAGGATGATCGCCGACGAGGGGCTGCCGGCGGTCATCATCCGACCCGGGACCTTCTTCGGCCCCGGGGATCGCCTGCACTTCGCTCGGATCGCCGACCGCCTCCGCGCCGGGCGGTCGATCATCATCGGCCGCGGCGACAATGCGCTCCCACTCGTCTACGTGACCGACATCGTGCAGGGCTTGCTCTTGGGCCTTGATCACGAGAACGCGCTCGGTCAGGCATTCAACATCACCAACGACACGCCGCTCACACAGCAGGAGTTCCTGCGCGCGATCGCAGCCGAGATCGGCGCCAAAGCGCCTCGCCTCCATGTCCCCTACCGCGCGCTCTACACCGCGGGCTACGCAGCCGAGCGCCTCTCTGCGATCAGACGCTCGCAGCGCCAGCCCCTCCTGACCCGGCTCGGCGTGAACGTCTTCGGCACCAGCAACCGGCATGCCATCGACAAGGCGCGGCAGGAACTCGGCTACGCCCCTCAAGTGAGCCTGCACGAGGGCGTCCGCCTAACGGGCTCTTGGTACCGTACGCTGGATGCCTGACCGGACTTTCGACCAGTCGTCGCCCACCGAGTCCGAGGTAGAAGGAGGGCGAAGATGAAATGCCCGCGTTGCGGTGCGGAGAACTCCGACGAAGAGTGGAACTGCGTCTCCTGCCGGATCAACCTCTATTGGGCGGACCAGCACTACGAGGGCATGGCCGAGATACGTGGACGACAGGGCCTGCCGGAGAGTGCATCCTCGCCGCAATTCCTGATCAAGGCGCACACGGACGCAATGGCCGATCGCGCCGAACGAGGTGAGCCGGTCGAGAACAAGGTCCGCGCGGCGGCTCGGAAGCTCATGCGCCGGAAGTCGGGTTCGAGCGAATAGTTCGTTCGGTGCACCGGCGCGACTTGGCCCGCGTAGCGGCTCTGATCTCACGCAGTCCGTAACTTCTCGCCTACTTTGGGTGATATCGTTGAGGGCGAGTCAACGTGCACCCTGAGTGACCAAACCCTTTGACTTTCCGTGAACGGGCGCGTACCTTTGTCCCGGGAGTGAGGGGCTGACGCCGGGCGCGAGCCGCCGGGCGCACTGGGGCTGGAGGGGTTGCCTTGTCCATGGGGCATATGGAAGCGCGGGTAAACGCCGGAGCACCACCGCCACTTACGGCGGTACCTGATCACGAAGCGCGTTGGTCGGATGCACTGCAGAGTGCTGCGGTCGACGTACCGCACGTTTCGGTGATCGTCCCGACTCGCAACGAGGTCGGAAACATTCGACCACTCATCGCGCGTATCGCGACCGCGCAACGCGGTGTGCCGACCGAGGTCCTTTTCGTCGACGACAGCGACGACGAAACACCGACGGTCATCGCGACGATTGGTGAGAAGTTCGCCGAGAAGCTCGTGCCGGTCCTCACGGTTCGCATGCTCCACCGCCCGACCGGCGCCCGCCACGGCGGCCTCGGCGGCGGAGTCGTCGAAGGCTTCCGCGCCGCTCGCGCACCGTGGGTTTGCGTCATGGACGCCGATCTCCAACATCCCCCCGAGCTCGTGCGGTCGCTCCTCGACACCGCGAAGGCCGAGAATGCGAGCCTCGTGGTCGCGAGCCGTTACTGCACAACCGGCGATTCGGCCGGTCTGTCATCTCGGTCTCGTGTATTTGTCTCGAGAGCGGCTTCCGCGTCGGCGAAGCTCCTCTTTCCGCGTCGGCTCCGCAAGATCACGGATCCGATGAGCGGTTTCTTCCTCGTCGACCGTAACGCCGTCGACGAAGACGCGCTCAAGCCGAGGGGATTCAAGATCCTGCTCGAGATCGCAGTGCGCACCGACGGCCTGCGAGTGGCCGAGGTCGGCTACGCATTCGGAGATCGCCACAGCGGGGAGAGCAAGTCGTGTGGTCGTGAAGGCATGCGCTTCGTGTTGCACGTCGGACACCTGAGGGGCGCGACGATCCGCAGGTCACGTGCCTCGCGCGGGCGTCGGTAATGCGGCGCATCGGCTTTGCTTTGTTGTTGATCGCGGCTGGGCTGGTGTGGGAGACGGTGCCGGCCAGTGCGGTCGCACACCGTTCGGGTGCCCGGACGGTGACACCCGCGATCGCCGCGGGCGGTTCGCATTCGTGCGCGTTGTCTGCCAACGGAACCGCCAAATGTTGGGGCCGCAACGCTTCTGGTCAGCTGGGCAACGGCACCACAACCAACGCGTCGACGCCGGTGGTGGTGAGCGGCTTGACCACTGCGGTCGCGATCGCCGCGGGCGGTTCCCATTCGTGTGCGTTGTTGGCGAACGGCACCGTGAAGTGTTGGGGCGCCAACGGTTCTGGGCAGTTGGGCAACGGCACCACGACCACCGCGTCGACACCGGTGGTGGTCACAGGCCTGACCACCGCGACCGCGATCAGCGCGGGCGGGACCCATTCGTGTGCGTTGTTGGCGAACGGCACCCCCGAATGCT
>JALYLU010000052.1 GCA_030774075.1 Actinomycetota bacterium
GGTCAGACCGGCATCCCCGTCTACAACGTCGCGAATGCGTGCGCGACCGGCGCGACCGCGATTCGCACGGTGCTGCTCACGATCAAGGCCGGCGAGGCGGACATGGGTCTCGCGGTCGGCGTCGAGCAGATGGGCAAGGGCGGTCTGCTCGGCGCGGGCGGCAAGGGTGAGCGCGGCCGCAAGGTGTACGAGCCCAGCGGCCGCTACGGCTCGGTGATGCAGGTCGAGGGTGTGCTCGGGACCGGCCTCATGCCGGGCGTGTTCGCGCAGGCGGGCATGGAGTACGCGTACGAGCACGGCGGCGTCGATTTCGAGCAGTTCGCCAAGGTCGCGGAGAAGAACCACGCGCACTCGACCTTGAATCCGCTCGCTCACTACCAAAAGCAGTTCACGCTCGACGAGGTCATGGGTGCCGAGATGATGAGCTACCCGAACACGTTGCTCATGTGCTGCCCGAACACCGACGGCTCCGCCGCGGTCGTGCTGGTGAGCGAGGAAAAGCTGCGTACCCTGTCGAAGGATCAGCAGCGACGTGCGGTCAAGATCAGCGCGTCGGCGCTGACGACCGACCCGTGGACCAATCACGCGCAGGTGCAACCCGACGTCAACACGCTCACGCGCAACGCGGCGAAGCAGGCGTACGAAACGGCCGGTGTATCGCCGCAGGACCTCGACCTCGTCGAGCTACACGACTGCTTCGCGACGGCTGAGCTGGTCCACTACGACAACCTGATGCTGTGTCCTCCGGGCGAGGCCGGCAAGTTCATCGACGAGCGCGGCCCCTGGCGCGACGGCCAGACCCCCGTGAACGTGAGCGGCGGCCTGATCTCCAAGGGCCACCCGATCGGCGCGACCGGCATCGCGAACGTGTTCGAGGTCACGACGCACCTGCGCGGCGAGGCGGGAGACCGTCAGATCGAGGGTGCGAAGGTGGGCCTCACCCACGTCATCGGTCTCGGCTCCGCATGCGCCGTCCACATCCTCGAAAAAGCCGCCGTCTAACCCCCAAATTCTTGCCAACAGTCGGCAAGAAAACCGCGGTGTGGTGTGCAGAATTCTTGCCAACTGTTTGCAAGGAAGCGGGTTAGACGGACGTCCAGCCGCCGTCGACGCAGACGATCTGGCCGGTCAGGAAGCTGCTTGCCGGGCTCGCGAGGAAGAGGAGCGCACCGTCGAGCTCGTGCTCCTCGCCGCCGCGGCCCATCGGCGTACGCTGACGCATCCAGCGTTTCGCGTTTTCGTCGCCGAACATCAGTCCTTCGGTCATCTCGCTGCGGAACCAACCTGGCGCGAGACAGTTCACCCGCACGCCCTGGCGCGCCCACTGTGCGCTGAGCTCGCGCGTGAGGTTGACCAGGCCACCCTTGGAAGCCGCGTAACCGGCCTCGGGGATCTGGCCGACGCCGACGAGGCCCCAGATCGAAGCGACGTTGATGATCGTGCCGCCCGACTCCGCGATCATGGCTCGGGCGCACTCGCGCGCCAGCTCGAAAGGCGCGACGAGGTTGATCCGGAGTGTCGCGGCGAACTTGTCGGTCGTCTCGTCGAACGCGGGCGTCGGCTGACTCGTGCCCGCGTTGTTCACGAGCACGTCGACGCGGCCGTAATGGGCGAGCGTCGCGGCGACGAGGGACGCGGGTGCCCCGTCGAGTGAGAGATCGCACGACACGACGTGCGCGTCGCGCAGCTCGATTGCGAGTTGCTCCAACCGCTCGGTGCGCCGGGCTGCGAGGACAACGCGAGCGCCGGCCGCGTCGAGCACGCGGGCGAATCGGGCTCCGAGCCCGGCGCTCGCGCCGGTCACGATCGCGACCTTGTCGTCGAGCCGGAACGGTGCGAACGGGTCGAGCGCCACGGCCTGGGAATCTAGCGAGGTGCTGTTGTAGCGTCGCCAACATGGCGAGTACCGAGATCCGTCCGTTCCGTGTCGAGGTGCCGGAGGACGTGCTCGACGATCTCCGCGACCGGCTCGCCCGCACGCGCTGGCCCGACCAGATTCCCGGGAGCGGCTGGGACTACGGCACCGATCTCGCGTACTTGCAGGACCTCTGTGACCACTGGCGCGCCAAGTTCGACTGGCGCGCGCAGGAGGAGCGGTTCAACCGTTGGCCACACTTCCTCACCGACATCGACGGTCAGCAGATCCACTTCATCCACGCGCGTTCCGACGACCCGAACGCGTTGCCGCTGATCATCACCCACGGCTGGCCGGGTTCGGTGGCCGAGTTCCTCGACGTGATCGAACCGTTGCGCGAGACGTTTCACGTCGTCGCACCGTCGTTGCCCGGCTACGGATGGTCGGGCCCGACCACGGAACCGGGATGGGACGTGCAGCGCGTCGCCGAAGCCTGGAAGGCGCTGATGGCGCGTTTGGGCTACGAGCGCTACGGCGCGCAGGGCGGCGATTGGGGTGCGATGGTGTCGGCGCGCCTGGCGGTGATCGACGCCGACCACATGGTCGGGCTGCACTCGAACATGCTGCTCGCCTTCCCGGCCGACGCGAGCGGGATCGAGCTCACGGAGCAGGAGACCGCCGACCTCGCGTCGGCCGGCGCGTTCATGACGCGCGGCGCGGCGTACCAGGAGATCCAGGGCAAGAACCCGCAGACGCTGGGTTACGGCCTCACCGACTCGCCGGCCGGTCTCGCGGGCTGGATCGTCGAGAAGTTCCGGGCGTGGACCGACAACGACGGCAGCCCCGACGACGCGGTCACGCGCGATCAACTGCTGACGAACCTCACCGTCTACTGGGTGACCAAGACGATCAACTCGTCGATCCGCTTGTACTGCGAGTCGCAGCGCACCGACCGGTTCGGGCCGACCGGCGAGTACGTCACGGTCCCCACGGCGGCCGCGGTGTTTCCCAAGGAGATGTTCCGGATCCCCCGGGCCTACGCGGAATCGAGGTTCAACCTGGTCCGCTATACGCGCTTCGACCGGGGTGGCCACTTCGCCGCGCTCGAGGAACCCGATCTCCTCGTGCAAGATGTACAGGCGTTCTTCGGCGACCTGAGGTGATGGCATGCACGATCTCGTGATCAGAGGCGGGTCGGTCGTCGACGGAACGGGCGCTCCCGCCCGCACGGCCGACGTCGCGATCACCGACGGTGTCATCACCGACGTCGGCAAGGTCAAGGGCGCGGCTCGCGAGACCGTCGATGCCGACGGCGCACTCGTCACGCCCGGGTTCGTCGACGTGCACACGCACTTCGACGGCCAGGTCACCTGGGATCCCATGCTCACACCGAGCTGCTGGCACGGCGTGACCACGATCGTCATGGGCAACTGCGGTGTCGGTTTCGCGCCGGTCAAGCCCGACCGGCACGCGTGGCTCATCGGTCTCATGGAAGGCGTCGAGGACATCCCCGGCGCCGCGCTCTCCGAAGGCATCCAGTGGGGCTGGGAGCACTATCCCGAGTATCTCGATGCCGTCGATCGCGCGCCGAAGATGCTCGACGTCGGTGCTCAGGTTCCACACGGCGCGGTGCGCGGATACGTGATGGGGGAGCGCGGCGCGAAGAACGAGCCCGCGACGCTCGCCGACATCGAGGCCATGGCCCGCATCGTGCGCGAGGGGATGGAGGCCGGTGCGCTCGGCTTTTCGACGAGTCGCACGATCGCGCACATGGCTATCGACGGTGAGCCGGTGCCCGGCACCTTCGCGGCCGAGGACGAGTTGTTCGGTATCGGCCGCGTGCTGGGCGAGCTCGGCACGGGTGTGTTCGAGCTCGCGCCGGCGGGCGCGCTCGGTGAGGACCTCGCCGCGCCCGAACGCGAGATGGCGTGGATGCGCAAGCTCTCGCAGGCGATCAAGCGCCCCGTGTCGTTCGCGCTCACCCAGAACGACCACGATCCCGAGTCGTGGCGGCTGATGCTCGAGCTGTGCGCGCAGTCGGCGGCCGAGGGCGCGCAGGTGAGGCCGCAGGTCGCCGGTCGTCCGGTGAGCCTGTTGCTCGGGCTCCTGACGTTCCACCCGTTCGCGTACTGCCCGTCGTGGGCGCCGATCGGCGCGGCCTCCCTCGGAGAGAAGGTTGCGGCGATGCGCGACCCGGCATTGCGCGCCAAGCTGCTCGCCGAGGTCGACGACGCGATCGCGCCGATGCGGGAGTTCCTCGATCCGGCGCGCGCGTTCCCGATGGGCGCGGTCCCCGACTACGAGCCGTCGCCGGATCACAGCGTCGCCGCGTTCGCCCGCGCCCAGAACCGTTCGGAGATGGACGTGTTCTACGACGCGCTCCTCGCCGACGACGGCCTCGCGCTCGTGCTGCGGCCACTTCTCAACTACACCGATTTCTCGCTCGATGCCGTGCGGGAGATGTTGCTGCACCCGAGCAGCGCATGGGGTCTCGGCGACGGTGGGGCCCATTGCGGAACGACGTGCGACGCGAGCACGCCGACATTCATGCTCGCGCATTGGGCGCGCGACCGAGCGCACGACCGGCTCCCGCTCGAGTGGGTCGTGAAGAAGATGACGGCCGACACCGCGTCGATGTACGGACTCGGCGACCGGGGCGTGCTCCAACCCGGCAAGGTCGGCGACGTGAACGTCATCGACTTCGAGCACGTGCAGCTCGAGCGACCGGTGATGGTGCACGATCTCCCGGGCGACGCCCGCCGCTTCGTCCAGCGCGCGCGTGGTTACCTCGCCACGGTCAAGTCGGGTGAAGTCATCCTGTGCGACGGCGATGATCAGGGTGTCCGGCCCGGTCGCTTGCTGCGCGGCTCCCGCTAGAGAGCGTCATCATGCCGGGGATGAGCAATATTGATCGCCCCACGCGCGTGGGACTCTTGGCACCCATGCCGTCGGAGTTCCAACCCCTCGTGAAGGCGCTCTCGCTCCAGCGAACCGCGTCGGGATATTCGGGCGCGGCCGGTCCGATCGAGCTGGTCGCGGCGAAGACCGGCATCGGAACGCGGCGCGCCGCGGAGGCGACCGAGCGCATGCTCGAGTCCGTCCATCACGTCGATCACGTGATGGTCGTCGGCATCGCAGGCGGCATGGGTCGGAGCAAGGTGGGCGACGTGATCTTCCCCGAGGTCGTCGTCGACAAGGCATCGGGGACGGAGTACCGGCCGTCGCCGTTGGGAGACGTGCAGTCGAGCGGGCGGCTCGTGACGCACGACGATTTCGACATGCAACCCGCCGAGTGTGAGGCCCTCGTCGCCGACGGTTTCATCGCGGTCGACATGGAGACGGCCGCGGTAGCCGGCGTGTGCGAACGGCGCGGCGTCCGCTGGTCGGTCGTGCGCTCGATCAGCGACCTCGTCGGGGTCACGCCCGGCGATGTGATCGGCCTCGCAAACCCGGACGGAACACCGAACGTCGGCGCCTCGGTGCGCTACCTGCTCACAAAGCCGTGGCGTATCCCGCGTCTCGTTCGCCTCGGGCTCGACGCGCGTGGCGCCGCCAACGCCGCGGCCGCGGCCGCCGCTCGCTCGTTGCGCGACGCGGCCTCTCCGCAACGTCGGTGATCACGCGACGGCCGGTGCGGTGTCGACGCGGAAGACGGGGTGGCGGTCGGCGATTGCGCGTAGCTCTTCGTCCGACGCGTCGGGGCCGACGCCCTCGAAGAACACGCCGACCTCCATCTTCCACCGCCGGAGGTACGCGCGGAGGATCGCGACCTTGTCGTCGTCGCGGATCTCGGTCGCGCGGAACGCCTCGACTCGGCGGCCCACTCGCAGCTCCCCGCTCTCGGCGACGCGCAGGTTGCGTACCCACTGCGTCACACCCCTCGGCGCAACGAGGTAGCGCCGCCCATCGAGGTCGAGCGGGTTCACCGGGACCGTGCGCCAGGTCCCGCTCGTGCGGCCCCGTACTCGTAGTTCCCGTGAGCCCCGCACGCTGATGCCCAGCTTGGTCAGTTTCACGATGATCCGGTTGAACACGTTCCGGGTCAACCAGCCGGGCTGGAGGTAACGGGGTGCGGCGGTCGGTTCTGCTGATTCCATGTTCGGCGTCTCCTTGGTGAATCGAGAGCACTGCTCTCCCTCGACCAGCCTGCACCCGCCGCGGCGTCCTGTCAAGAGCGGTGCTCTCGTTTCTTGTCACTGCTCTCGAAATGCGTCAGAATGTCGGCATGGCGATGACGACCCCGAACGCGTCCCGTACGGCCCGCGATCGGGCGCGGAGCGAGCTCACGGAGGAGATCAAGACGGTCGCCCGGCGCCATCTCGCCGAACACGGCTCGGCCGCGCTCTCGCTGCGGGCCGTCGCACGCGAGGTCGGCATGGTGTCGTCGGCGGTGTACCGCTACTTCCCGAGCCGGGACGATCTGCTGACTGCCCTCATCATCGACGCCTACGACGCCGTCGGCGAGCGCGCGGAAGCGGTCGAGAGCGCGTCCCGCAACCGTGGTGTCGAGGCCCGCTGGTTGAAGGTGTGCGAAGCCGTCCGCTCGTGGGCGCTCGCCAACCCCCACGAATACGCCCTCATCTACGGCAGCCCGGTCCCGGGCTACGCCGCTCCGGAAGCGACGATCGGTCCCGCGAGTCGGGTCCCGCTCGTCCTGCTGCGGCTCCTCGGCGACGGGGTCGCGAGCGGCGAGATCGTGGCGGGAGAGACACCGACGATGTCGCGCACGCTTCGGTCGGATTTCGCGCAACTCCGCCGGACGGCCGCGCCGGCCGTGCCCGACGGAGTGCTCTCGCGCGGGCTCGCAGCCTGGTCACAGGTTCTCGGGAACATCAACCTCGAGATGTTCGGTCATCTACACAACGTGATCCACGATTACGACGCGTTCTTCACCCTGCAGATGCGTCGCGCGTGCGAGTTCCTGGTGCAGGGGGCGTGACCTTACGTCTCGCGTCCGTCGGTACCATCCCGCTGGTGACTGACGCGATCGTCGAGGTCGAGGGACTGTGGAAGAGCTTCGGCGACGTGAGCGCGGTCGAGGACCTCTCGTTTGCCGTGCAGCCCGGACAGGTCTACGGGCTTCTGGGCCCCAACGGCGCGGGCAAATCGACAACGCTGCGCGTGCTCATGGGGCTCGAGCGGCCGACGCGCGGCACGACTCGCCTCTTCGGCGTCACGGTCACGCCCGGCGCGCGGCAGCTGGTGCGCGTCGGCGCGATGGTTGAGCAGGCGGCGTTCGTTCCGCACCTGTCGGGGATGCGCAACCTGAAGCTGTGGTGGGAAGCGAGTGGCGCGCGGATGAAGGACGCCGACCTCGACGGCGCGCTCGCGATCGCCGGCCTCGGCAACGCGATCGACCGCAGGGTGAAGACGTACTCGCAAGGGATGAAGCAACGCCTCGGCTTCGCACGACTGCTGCTCGGCCGTCCGGAGCTGCTGGTGCTCGATGAGCCGACGAACGGCCTGGATCCCGGTGAGATCCGCGAGATCCGCGAGCTGATCGGCCGGCTCAGCACCCACGGCGCGACTGTGCTGTTGTCGAGCCACCACCTCAGTGAGGTCGAACAGGTTTGCAGCCATGTGCTCGTGATGAATCAGGCCCGGCTCGTCGCCGACGGAACTGTGAGCGAGCTCATCGGATCGGCGTCGGGCTCGGTCTACGTGGAGGTCGACGACCGTGAGCGCGCGCTCGCGCTGTTGTCGAACCTGTCGAGCGTGTCGAAGGTTCAGATCCAGGGCGATGGGCTCGTGGTCGACATGCGCGACGGCCGCCGTTCCGACGTCGCGGCCGCCCTCGTCGGATCCGGGTTTCGACTCGAGACGATCATGCCCACCCAGCGCCTCGAGGACGCCTTCTTGGATCTCCTCGCGGCCGGCGAGGCGGTGCAGCCGCGCGCCGACGAGGCGGTGACGTCGTCGTGATCGCCCTGATCCGAACCGAATTCACCAAGGCGGCGAGGCGCACCCGGACGCTGGTCATCGCGCTCCTACTCGTCGGGTTGCCGACGTTGATCGTGGTCGCGATCAACTCGCGCGGCAATCGCGCAGATGGCGACCAGGGCGAGGGCCTGTTCCGTCTCGCGCAGCAAAGCGGTTTCCTCGTCCCCGCGGCCGTCCTCAGCGCGATGAGCGGATTCCTGCTGGTGGTGATCGCGGGCACGTTCGCGGGCGACTCCGTCGCGGGCGACGCGGCGTGGGGCAATCTCCGGTACCTGCTCATGCGACCGGTGCCGCGTGGGCGGCTACTCGCCGCGAAGGCGATCGTCGCGGGCATGCTCATCTGGGCCGCGACGATCCTGGTGGCACTCGCCGGGCTCGTCGCGGGCGTGGTCCTCTTCGGTGCGAAGTCCGTCACCGTGCCCAACTTCGCGGACCTCGGGGGCGGCAGTCTGGTCAGCAGCTTTCACCTCGGCCAGGGCGCGTTGCTCCTGCGCATCGCGATCGCGACCGGGTACGTCGCGTTCGGGTTCACCGCGCTGCTCGCGCTGGGCGTTCTCTTCTCGATCCTTACCGACACTGCCGCCAGTGCGATCGGTGCGACGGTCGGCGTCTACATCGTCTCGGAGATCCTCGACGGCATCACCCAGCTCGGTCGGGTCCGCTACCTCTTTCCGACGCATTACTTCAACGCGTGGGTGACGATGTTCACCGAAAACCGTTACTCGCACGACATGATCACGGGTGTCATCTCGCAGCTCGTGTATCTGGCCGTCTTCGGTACCGTCGCCGTCGTTTGGTTCCGACGGAAGGACATCCGTTCCTGAGCGACGTCCGTCCCTGATCGCGGCGAACGCGGGTCGGTAGGGTTGCTCGGTGCTCTCCGCCTACTGCTGGCCCCACTCGGGAACGCCCGGTAGCGCGATTCCCCTCTGCGCGACGTCGTCGCTCGGTCCGGTGCACGTCACCGTCTCCCGGGTAGGCGAGACGCGCGATGTCGTCGCGCGTCTCGAGCGACTGACCGCCGACGATCACCGTGTACCCGACGATGCGGTTCGCGCCGGCAGCGGGTGGCCGGCGACGACCGAGATCGCGACGGACGCGTCGTGGCCGTCCGGCTTCTACGAGGTGGCGCTCGAGCCGGTTTCGGGCTGGCCGCGCGGACGGGCGCCGCGCAACGGGTCGAACCTCGCCTTCTTCCTGCACCCCGCACCCGGCTCCGTCGGGCGCGTGCTGCTCGTGCTCGGCACCAACACCTGGCTTGCCTACAACGACTTCGGGGGATCGAATCTCTACGCGGGCTCGACGCACGTGTCGTGGGACCGACCGATGGCGCCCGGGCTTCTCGCAAAACCTCCGGGCGCGGGGAGGCGCGTCGCGGTCGTCAATCCGCCCGACGAACGCATGGCGACGCAGTCGGCTATCTCGCGCTCGAACACCGCTCGCAGTGGGCCGGCTCGGCGGGCTGGCCGAACTACGAGGCGCCGTTCCTCGCGTGGGCCGCTACGAATGCGACGGCTGTGTTTTCACTCTCGTCGACGGTCGGCCGGTGCCGACGGGTGGCGACGGCTGTCCGGAGGGCTTCGAGATCCTCGCGACGTCGCCGGCCGCGCCCTTCGATCGGCGCACCTCCGTGCGACCGGTGCGTGAGAACGCGCTGTCGGAGGTGGCGTTCCATGCGTTGCGCGTCCTCGGCGACAGCTCGCCCGAGTCGTGCGCACGACTGTCGTACGGCAATGCCGTCATGGGCACGTGGCAACACGCTTCGGGTGCAACGGTGATGACCGTCGGTTGCACCGACTGGGCGTGTGGTCTCGGCGTCGGTGACGACGACGTCGAACGGGTGACCCGAAATCTGCTGGATCGCCTCGGCTGAGCTTGCCGAAGTCGTTCAGACGCCCGCGGCGATGACGACCGCGTCGGTCAGGAAACCGAGGACGATCCCGATGAGGAGCCCGTACGCGAAGAGGTCCATGCGTCGGTGCTTCGCGGCGACGGCCGTCAGCTGGATGACGACATAGAGGATCGAGCCGGCCGCGAGTGTGAGGAACACGACCGACAACGCTTCCGACGTGAACGCGTGTCCGACGGCCGTGCCGACAAAGGTCGGGCCGCCGCCGATCGCGCCCATCGCGAGCAGAAATCCCCAGCTCGGCAGTGCGCGCTGCCCGTCGGCCGAAACCTCGCCCGCGAGCGGAGCAACGATGCCGAAACCCTCGGTGGCGTTGTGCAGCGCGAAGCCGATCACCAACAACGTCGCGAGGGCGATCTCACTCTTCGCCGCGGCCTGCCCGATCGCGAGTCCTTCGGCGAAGTTGTGGAGTCCGATTCCGACCGCGATCAACAGCGCGAGTTGACGAGCGGGAGACCAGGTTGCGAGACCTTGACGCGGGGGAGCAAGCGTGAGTGTTCCCGTGCTCACAGTCGACGCGGGTGATTCGGCCGACGAGAGTGGTTCGGGCGCCGGTGACCCTTCCAGCGCGTCGACGACGCTCGCCTCGGCAAGCCGCGTCTTTCGAGCCATCCAGTGTTCGTACGCAATCATCGAGAGCAAACCCACGGCCAGGGATCCGACGAACAGAAGGCCGTAGCCGGTCGCCCGCGCCAGGCCGCCATCCCCGTTGTGGAAGTCGGAAAGAGCCGTGTCGATCGGTTCCCACGCGGCCGACAACACGTCCCATACGAGAAAGATCAGGATGCCGACCGCCATCGCGTTCAGCATGAGGCGGAGGTTCGGCGCCGGCCGCTTCATGCGCGCGATCGGCAGGCCCAGCAGGATGGTCACGCCGGCGATGAAGCCGAGCAACATCGTCTTTTCGAGACTCATCCCACCACCTTGGAGTGACTCAGGGCAACCTTACCTTAGTTGGATTGTGGGCGACTGGGAGAGCAGGCGGGGGAGCAGGCGGGCGAGCCAGGCCGGGCTGGCGCCTACGGGTCGTATGTCCAGTCGGGTCGCTTGCTCATTTGCCGGGTATCGAAGACGGCCGCGCCGTCGACGATGTCGAGGAGCTTCGGCACGACGGCGCGATGTGGACGCGTGCACTCGCCGCGGAGATGAGCCTCGAAGTCGTCCGGGAACGTGCGCAAGATGCTCCCGATCATCTGCTGCTCCTCGACGGGCAAGAAGCAGCGATTGCCGTCGGCAACGACCGACAGCCAATGGTTGAGGCTTTCGAGACTCGCGTCGGTGCCGCGCCCGGCCGCGATGTCGTCGAGGGCGCCGGTGATGGCGCCGGTGCCGAGCTTGCACGGCGGACATTGCCCGCACGACTCGACGTACAAGAAGCGGGACAGGACGCAGGCGACGTCGACCATGCACGCGGTGTCGTCGTACACGATGAAGCCCGCGGCGCCGAGACCGCTTCCGGCGGCGGCGAATGTCTCGAAGGCGAGCGGGATATCGAGCCGATCAACGCCGAGGGGCGCGTTCGTCACGCCGGAGAACACCGCGCGAACGGCGCGCCCCGGTAGTGGCGCACCGAAGATATCCAACACATCGCGCAATGCCGTACCGCACGTCACCTCGACAACGCCCGCACGCGCAACGTCTCCGACGACGGTGCACACGACCGTGCCCGGTGATTCGCGCGTGCCGACAGATCGGTACCAATCAGCGCCGTTCGCCAGCACGTGTGCGACGTTCGCCAGCGTCTCCACGTTGTTGACCGCCGTCGGATTCGACTCGTGTCCGCGCGTATGACCGGCCTCGGGCTCGTGCGCCTGCCAGCCCAGCTGCGGCGCGGTCGCGAAGAGACCGTGCACGTATGGCGGAAGCCAGCGCGGCAACGGCTCGTTGCCTTCGATGACCTCGAGCAGCGCCTTCTCCTCGCCGAAGAGATACTCCTCGGGGCCCGCGACGATTCCCACTGACAGATCACCGACCAGGCCCGCGCGTTCCATCTCGGTCACGGCCGCGGTGACGCGTTCGCGCTCCGGTCCGAAGCTCGCCTTCAACGCGATGAACACCTCGGGCGCCTCGAGCGTCAGCGCGGCTATCGCCAGACCCTCGATGACCTGATACGGATTTGCGCGCAAGATCGCGCGGTCCTTGAACGTGCCCGGCTCGCCCTCGGCGCCGTTGCACACGGCGTACCGGTGCCGGCCGGCCGCGTTTCGCACGGTCTTCCACTTGGTGCCGATGGGGAACCCCGCGCCGCCGCGACCGCGCAGACCGGCTCGTTCCAGCTCCGCGATGCTCCCGTCCGGGCCGAGCTCCTTCGCCCGGCTCAGACCTTGACCGCCGCCGCCCGCGAGCCATTCGTCGAGCGATGCAACGCGTTCGTCCGGCAGGACGATCTCGAATCGGCCCATTGACGCCATCTTCCCATGTCGTACCGCGTGCCCTCCCATGTCGTACCGCGCGATGTCCCCGTACGAATCATCCGGCCAACCGGGGCGAGATCGCCCGGCGCGATTGCGTTCGCCCAAGACCGGGTATCCCCTCCCGGTCCATGCAGCACACCCCCGACCGAGCGACAAGGAGAGAGTCATGAGCGAGAAGGAGAGCGGCCCGCGCGCAGCAGTCGAAGGCGTTGCCGAAGACCTCAAGGGCAAGGCGAAAGAAGTCGCCGGAGTCATCGGCGGCAACGAGGAACGCGAGAAGGAAGGTAAGGCCCAACAGGACAAGGCTGCCGCGCAACGCCAAGTCGCGGAGAAGGAAGCGCAGGCCGAGAAGGCTCGTGCCGAAGCGAAGGCGCACGACCTCGAGGAGCGGTCACACCAGAAGTGACGCCCGCCGGACGCAGCTACACGCGACGCACGAAGCAGGCGATGAGGACGATGACGAGAATTGAGACGAGCGTTCTCATTCCGATGTACATGTGACTGTGTCGCCAGGCGTCGTCCGCGATTGGGTTCGACGGCTCGGGAGCGGCTGCAGAGAGTAACGCCACGAGGCGGCGAGGCCAGCCGCCTCGTGTTGAAGCTCCTCGTTGCATGTCGCTTCGGTCCAATTGGTTGGCTCATGGCCCGGATCCTGCCGGTCGGGACCTTGTGATGATGCGACGACAGCTCCTCAACCTGAGACGGCTCGGCGATAAATACCCTTTCGGGGACGCACGCGCCCGAGAAGTGTCCGCCCGCGCGCCTTGCGTAGGCGGCTCGAGTCGCTACTGGATGCATCTCGATGCGGGATCTACGCTCGGTCTCGATGGCGCGGGCAGTCGCACGCGGCAACGTCGTGATTAATGAAGTGGGGAGTCGGCATGAGGAAGAAGGAGTACATCGAAGTGTTGAGCAGCGTGTGGCTGTTCAGCCGTTGCACGAAGAAGGAGCTCCAAGCCCTCGCGTCTCTGGCCACACAGATCGACGTCCCGGCCGGAAAAGTTCTCGCGACTCAAGGACAGACCGGGAGTGAGTTCTTCGTCATCGTTTCGGGCAAAGCCGAAGCGACGCGTAGCGGCATTCCGATCGGGGTGTTGGGAACGGGCACCTTCTTCGGCGAGATGTCTTTACTGGAGCACTTGCCTCGCGTCGCGTCGGTGACGACGACCGAGCCGACGACCGTCTTGGCCCTGACCGCCAGAGAGTTCGACAAGCTCGTCGCGTCGATGCCGTCGGTCGACCGCAAGATGCTGACCGTCATGGCCGATCGTCTGCGCGAGCTCGAAGAGCGCTACGTGCCGGCCGACGCACGCCTCATCTCCAAAGACATCGCTTAGAGACGATTAGCCCGGACGTTTCAGTAACGGTCGTCTGATCGTGATCGCGCGTCCGCGAAAACGCCCTCCTGGCGGGGGAAACTGTGCTTGTCGAAGGCCAGTTCCCTACGCCGAGGAGGGCACTTCCGAGATG
>JALYLU010000053.1:0-9623 GCA_030774075.1 Actinomycetota bacterium
GTTCTCTGCGGCGCAGGGTACCTGCGCCGCGGTCGTTCACTCGCTGGCCAGTTCGCTCCGCCTCCGGCTCCGCTCACGGCATCGTGCGGCTGGCGGCGCACGCGCTTCAGCGCGTTCATGAACGTCATCATGGACGATGAGCTTAATCCCACGATTCGTGTGACAAATCTCGGGTGGATACGGCGTTGGTCCTCGTTCGGGCGACGATGAGCCCGGGGCCTAGCGTCGTGACGTGACGGAACGTCGACCGCCCGATGAGCCCGACCAAGGGGACGATCAGGACGAGTCGGAGTTCGAGCCCGCGCCTGACGGCCCGCCCGAGATCGAGGACGCGGCGCGACAAGAGGTCGAGTATCCGGCCGACGAAACCGACGAAGGCTGAGCGATGGTCCTGCTCGCCCCGAACGCGACGATGCCTCCCGGCGGGGAAGCGAGGAGGCACCGTCTGGCTATGCACACCTTGGGAAGGGGTGTAGCCGGGCGCTTGAGTCTCAGCCGTGTCGCACCGCCTGGCAAGAGAAGCGGCGTTGGTATCAGCTCAACACGGCCGCATGTACGTCAATCATGTCGTTACGCGTCTTGAAGTGGGCGCGTAGTTGCAATGCGTAGTTGAAACGCGCGCACCGTGTACGCGGACCCGCGCGGGACGTGAACGGATTCGACCTGACGCGCAGCTACTCCGAAAAGCGGATCGCGCGGTCGATCACGTCGAGCGCGACCTCATCCAGGGTTTGTTCGGCCGCAGTGGCACGGATGCGGAGCCTTCCGAGAGCTTCGCTGAAGTCGCAGTCGAATTGCGCGCGCATCATCGCTACGGCTTGCAGGACATGATCGCTCACGGCGGCGTAGTCCGGGTCGAGATCAGGCACTCACGTTGGCGGTACCCAGCTTCCGGGCGTCCGAATCAGTCAAGCAGTTCGGCGAAATGCGAAGGACCATCGAGCCGCTCGATCCCGGCCGCCGTCGCATGGTGAGGCAAGTAACAAGTCAGTCGTCGCGTAGAAGATGGTGGTTCGCGGAGCATCGGTGTGCCTTTTGCATGGGCTTCCCGCCGTCTTCGACGTGCAGGGCCATAGCATTGCGCCGTGACGGTGGCGTTCATCCCGAGCCCGAAGCATGGCATCGTGCACATCGGTCCGCTCCCGCTGCACGCGTACGGGCTGATGCTGGCGATCGGGGTGCTCGTCGCGACCAAGGTCGCGGAGACGCGTTGGACGCGCCGCGGACGCGATCCGAAGGAGTTCGCCGCGATCGTGGTTCCGGTCGTGATCGCGGGTGTCGTCGGCGCGCGCATCTACCACTTGTTCACCGGCTACAAGTGGAGCGACAGCGGCTTCATCGGCGCGTTCGAGATCTGGAAGGGTGGTCTTTCGATCTGGGGAGCCGTGGGGGGCGGTCTCATCGCGGTCTTGGTGCTCGCGCGCCTGCGCAACCTCGACACGCTCGTACTCATGGACGTGATCGCGCCCGGAGTCGTGCTCGCACAGGCGATCGGGCGGTGGGGCAACTACTTCAACCAGGAGCTCTTCGGGAAGCCGACCAGGTTGCCCTGGGCGCTCGAGATCGACCTCGCGCACCGCCCGCGCGGGTTCACGCAGTATGCGACCTTTCATCCGACCTTCCTCTACGAGTCGTTGTGGTGCCTCTTCGTGTTCGGCACGCTGTTGCTCGTCGAACGACGATTCGCATTGAAGCGCGGTCAGACGTTCGCTCTGTACGTCGCGATGTACACCTTCGGCCGCATCTGGTTCGAGGCGCTGCGCATCGACGACGCGACGCGCATCTTCGGTGTGCGCTTCAACCTGCTCTTGTCGATCGCGTTGTGCGGGTTCGGCATCGTCTGGTTCGTCTGGCTCGGTCGTCGCCGACCGCAAGCTGCGAACACCGATGCGCACCATGGGGGCGAGGCCGCGGTCGCGCCGTCCGCCGAGGCCGACGCCGAAGCTGAAGCTGAAGCCGGAGCCTGAGATCGTCTCGGGGAAATCCCCGATACGAATCGACGCGCACGCCCCGTAAGGTGGCGCCGTGACAACCACCATTCCACCCACGACGACGATTGCCGCGCGCGCGGTCGAGGCGTCGAAGATCTACGGCACTGGTGACACTGCGGTGCACGCCCTCGACGCGATCGACGTCGAGTTTCCCCGCGCGCAGTACACCGCGATCATGGGACCGTCGGGTTCGGGCAAGTCGACCTTGCTGCACTGCGTGGCCGGCCTCGACTCGCTGACGAGTGGTCACGTCTATCTGGGCGAGATCGACCTCAGCTCGCTCTCCGAAAGAGAGCTGACGCGCGTGCGGCGCGATCGTGTCGGCTTCGTGTTCCAGACATACAACCTGATCCCCACGCTGACCGCGCTCGAGAACATCACGCTTCCGATCTCCCTCGCGGGGAACAAGCCCGACCATGCGTGGCTCGACCGCATCGTCGACACCGTGCGCCTGCGCGATCGTCTCACGCACCGTCCGTCGGAGCTCTCGGGCGGCCAGCAACAGCGCGTCGCGGTGGCCCGCGCGCTGGTGACCCGGCCCGAGATCATCTTCGCCGACGAGCCGACCGGCAATCTCGACTCGCGTGCGAGCGCGGAGATCCTCGGGTTCATGCAGCGCGCCGTGCAGGAGTTCGGCCAGACGATCGTCATGGTGACGCACGACCCGATCTCCGCGTCATACGCGAATCGTGTGGTCTTCCTCGCCGATGGGCGCATCGTCGACGAGCTACGCGATCCCACCGCCGACGCGGTGCTCGGCAAGATGCGCACGCTCGGAGACGACTAATCCATGTGGAAGGTCACGTTCAAGGGACTTGCCGGCCACAAGCTGCGCTTCCTGCTGACCGCGCTCGCGGTCATCCTCGGCGTCTCGTTCATCGCGGGCACGCTCGTGCTCACCGCCACGATCCAGAAGACGTTCGACGACCTGTTTGCCGACATCAACCGCGGAACCGACGCCGCGGTGCGGGCGCACGAGGTGTTCTCCGACTTCGGCGGCGGTCAGCGACCGAACATCCCGGCATCCCTGGTGGGCATCGTGCGTCAGACCCCGACCGTCGAGGCCGCGGTCGGAAACATCCAAGCGTTCGCGCAGGTGGTCGACAAACACGGGAACGTAATCGGGGGGAATGGTCCGCCGACGTTCGGGCTCGGTTGGGATCCGAACCCGAAACTCAACCCGTTCCACTTGGTCGTCGGCCATCCGCCGCAAGCCGACGATCAGATCGTCATCGACAAGAACACGGCCGACAAGGGCGCATTCCACGTTGGTGATCGGGTGACCGTCCTGACGACCAAGGCGCCGCGCCAGTATCAGCTCGTCGGGATCGCCCGGTTCGGCACGGTCGACAGCCTTGCGGGCGCGTCGATCACGCTGTTCACGCCTCGCGAGATGCAGCGCGTCGCGAATGTCGCGAACGAGTATTCGCAGATCTCGGTCGTGGCGAAGCCCGGCGTGTCGCAGACCCAGGTTGCGAGCGACATCGGGCGCACGTTGGCCGCGCGCGGTGAGGGCCAGTACGAAGTGATCACCGGCAAGGCGCTCACCAAGGAGTCCCAGGACTCCGTTCACAAGGCGCTCGGCTTCA
This sequence comes from Actinomycetota bacterium, assembly GCA_030774075.1. Classification (GTDB taxonomy): domain Bacteria; phylum Actinomycetota; class Acidimicrobiia; order IMCC26256; family PALSA-610; genus PALSA-610. The sequence goes on from JALYLU010000053.1 coordinate 3,581, forward strand.
TCACCACGGCCCTGTTGGTGTTCGCATTCGTCGCGCTCATCGTCGGTATGTTCATCATCTACAACACGTTCTCGATCGTCGTCGCTCAACGGATGCGCGAGATGGCGCTCCTGCGCGCGATCGGCGCGACCCAGCGGCAGGTGCTCGGGTCGGTGATCGGTGAATCGGTCGTCGTCGGCGTGCTCGCGAGCGCAATCGGGGTCGGAGTCGGCGTGCTCCTGTCGATCGGGCTCAAGAGTCTCATGAACGCGTTGGGCTTCGGGATCCCGGGCAACGGCGTCGTGCTGAAGCCAAGCGCGGTAGTCATCGGATTGCTCGTCGGCTCGATCGTGACGATCTTTTCCGCAACGATCCCGGCTCGCCAAGCTGCGCGCGTGCCACCGATCGCGGCGATGCGCGCGGTCGCCCTCGAACGCCCGATCAACCGCTTTCGCCGTGTGGGCATCGGCGGCGCAATTCTTGCCCTGGGGGTCGCACTGCTCTTCTCGGGCTTGTACGGCGGTAGCGGCCTCCTCTTCGTGGGTGTCGGCGCGCTTCTCATGCTCGTAGGTGTCTTCGTGCTCTCGCCGCTGTTCGCGCGTCAACTGGCGCGCGTGATCGGCGTGCCGCTCACCAAGCTTCGAGGGATCGTTGGCAGTCTGGCGCGCGAGAACGCGGCCCGGAACCCGCGGCGAACGGCCACGACCGGCGCCGCGGTGATGATTGCCGTTTCGCTCGTCGGCTTCATCACCATCTTCGCCGCGTCGGCGAACGCCTCGATCGGCTCCGCGATCGATCAACAACTCAAGACCGACTACATCGTGACCCTGAAGGGCGGTGGGGGTGGCAATCCCGTCCTCAGCGGGATCAGCCCGTTGTTGGCGCGAAGCATTGCCGCGCGGCCCGAGATCCAGGCATCGACGCCGGTCCGGCTCGGGGACGTTTCCGCCTCCGGGAGTCGCACGTTCGTAGGCGCGGCCGACCCGAAGCAGATCTCGCAGTTGTACGACTTCGGCGCGGTAGCGGGTTCGGTGGCCGCGCTGACGCCCAACGGCATCGCGGTGTCGACTCGTAAGGCCAGCAGCAAGCACTTGAAGCTGGGCGACCTCATCCCGGTGAAGTTCGTGAAGACCGGCGTCGTCCCACTGCGCGTCGAGTTCATCTACAAGAACAACACGCTGGTCGGCGACTACGTGGTGTCGCTCGCGAACTACGAACGCAATTTCGCCCAACAGCTGGACTTCCTGATCTACGCCAAACTCAAGCCGGGCGTTACCGCCCGCCAGGGTCGCGACGCGATCGAACCGCTCGTTGCGAAGTATCCCAACGCGCAGCTGAAGGACAACGCGCAATACAAGGCCGATCAGAAGAAACAGGTGAACCAGGTCTTGTTGCTGGTCTACGTGCTGCTGTTCCTCGCCGTGATCATCGCGTTCATCGGCATCGTCAACACCATGACGCTGTCGATCTACGAGCGAACGCGCGAGATCGGGCTGCTCCGCGCGGTTGGGAGCGCCCGCCGGCAGGTGCGTTCGATGGTGCGGTGGGAAGCGGCGATCATCGCTTTGTTCGGGACGCTGCTCGGGCTGTTGATGGCGTTGGTCCTCGGATGGGCCGTCGTGCGCGCACTCCACGACCAGGGGTTCACCAAGTTCTCCGCCGCGCCGCTGCAGCTTTTCGTCATCGTGGTGGTCACCGCGATTGCAACGCTGATCTGGGCGAGCCTGCCGGCACGCCGGGCGGCCAGGCTCGACGTGTTGCGCGCGATCGACCAGGAGTAGGCGATCAGGAGTAGGCGATCAGGAGTAGGCCAGGGTCAGGGCTGGTCGCGCAGCTTGGCGTCCTTCTCGACCACTTGCTGTGCGAGGTCACCCTGGTAGCGGACCATCGCGGCGCGGAGCTTCTCGTCGCCGTTCGCCAGGATGCGCACGGCGAGCAGGCCGGCGTTGCGGGCGTTGCCGATCGCGACGGTGGCGACGGGTACGCCGGCGGGCATCTGCACGATCGACAGGAGCGAATCGAGCCCGTCGAGCTGGTTGAGCGGCACCGGGACGCCGATCACCGGCAGCGGCGTCATCGACGCGGTCATGCCGGGGAGATGTGCCGCTCCACCTGCGCCCGCGATGACGACGCTGAGCCCGCGGCCGGCCGCGCCGCGGGCGTACTCGAGCATCGCCTCGGGGGTTCGGTGCGCCGAGATCACGCGGGCCTCGTATGCCACGCCGAACTCGACGAGCACGTCGATCGCGCCTTGCATCGTCGGCAGGTCCGAGTCGCTGCCCATGATCACCCCAACGCGCGGGTTGCCCACGTCGGCGACCCTAATGGACACTTGCCGGATGCGCACACGACTCACGCGGATGCTCCGCATCGAGCACCCCGTCATGCTCGCCGGGATGGGCGGCGTCTCCTACCAGCGCGTCGTCGCCGCGGTGTCCGACGCCGGCGGGTTCGGCACACTCGGTGCGGCCACGATGTCGTCGGAGCAGCTCGACGACGAGATGCGCGGCGTACGCAAGCTCACCGATAAGCCGTTCGGCGTCGACCTGCTCGCCGCGTTGCCGGAGCGCATGGTCGACGACGCGCACAAGGTCGTCGAAGGCGGCGCGTCGTTGTTCGTCGCCGGGCTCGGCGTTCCGCGCGATGTCGTCAAGGTTCTGCACGACGGCAATGTGCTCGTCGCGAGCATGTGCGGCAAGGTGCGACACGCGATCGCGGCGGTCGAAGCCGGCTGCGACTTCGTGATCGCGCAGGGCACGGAGGCGGGCGGCCACACCGGGACGGTCGCCACGATGCCGCTCGTGCCGCAGATCGTCGACGCGGTCGGCGAGCGCGTTCCCGTCGTTGCCGCGGGCGGCATCTTCGACGGGCGCGGCCTCGCCGCGGCGATCGCGTTGGGCGCCGACGGCGTGTGGCTCGGCACGCGCTTCATCGCGACCCCCGAAGCGCGCGCGGTTACGGGCTACAAGGACGCGCTGTTGCGCGCGCACGAGGACGACACGGTGATCAGCCGCGGGTTCACGGGTAAGACGCTGCGCGCGATACGCAATCAGTGGACGCAGTACATCGAGGAACATCCCGAGGAGCTGAGCAAGTTCCCCGAGCAGATGGCCAAGGCCGTGGCCGCGAACGCGTTGCACCTCGGCGGCGACGACAAGACCCCCGTCGACCTGGACAAGGAGTGCTACCCCTCCGGACAGGGGGTTGGCGCGATCGACGAGCTCGTTCCCGCCGGTGAGATCGTCCGGCGGATCGTGGACGAGGCCGAGCACGCGCTCGCGCGCGCGGCCGGCACGGTCGTGCGCTGATCCTCGGCGCGGTGTCGGCTCGGCGTCGGCACGGGATCAGAGCCCGGCTTTGGCGCTCTCTTCGGCGAGATCGTGCTCGTACATCATCCGCACGAGCTCGTTGAAGCTCACACACGGCTTCCATCCGAGCTTGCTGTGGGCCTTCGACGCGTCGCCGATCAGCAGGTCGACCTCGGCCGGTCGGTAGAAGCGCTGGTCCTGTCGGACGTAGGGCGTCCAATCGTCGATGCCCGCGTGCTTGAACGATGCGTCGAGCAGGTCGCGGATGGTGTGCTTCTCACCGGTCGCGATCACGTAGTCGTCCGGCTCGTCCTGCTGCAGCATCATCCACATCGCTTCGACGTAGTCACCCGCGTACCCCCAGTCGCGCGAGGAGTCGATGTTGCCCATCGTGATCACTTCTTGCAGACCGAGCTGGATGCGCGCGACCGAGTTCGTCACCTTGCGGGTCACGAACTCCAGGCCGCGCTTCGGCCCTTCGTGGTTGAACAGGATCCCGCTGCTCGCGTGGATGCCGTACGCCTCGCGGTAGTTGAGCGTCGTGTAGTGACCGAACACCTTCGCGACGCCGTACGGCGAACGAGGATGGAAGGACGTCGTCTCGGTCTGCGGCGTCTGCTGCACCTTGCCGAACATCTCCGACGACGACGCCTGGTAGAAGCGAATCGGGTTGGTGTCGGTCCCGCCGACGATGCGCACCGCTTCGAGCATGCGCAACACGCCGAGACCCGTGATCTCCGCGGTCAGCTCGGCCTGCTTGAACGAGAGCTGGACGAAGCTGATCGCGCCGAGGTTGTAGACCTCGTCGGGTTGGACCTGCTCGACGACCGCGATGAGCGAGGACAGGTCGCGCAAGTCGCCCTCGAGCAGCTCGAGCGCCGGGTTCTCGCTCTGCACCAGCTCGATCTTCGGGTTGGCCTGGCCGTGTACGAGCCCGAAGACTTGGTAACCCTTCTTGGCCAGGAACTGTGAGAGGTGGCGTCCGTCCTGGCCGGTGATCCCGGTGACCAGCGCGCGTCTCACGAGACGGACTCCCTCGCGGCGGTGCCTGCAGCGGTGCACCTGTTCTGCGTTTTCACGCCGATGACGCTACTCGCGGCCCGGGCTGTATTCGGGGTCAAGCTGGCGGAGGAACTCCGCGCACCGCTGCGCTTCGTCGGGCTCACCGATCGCGTCCGCCGCGCCGCGCAGGCCGTCGAGCGCGCGCAGGAAGCCGCGGTTCGCCTCGTAGCGCCAGCGGACATAACCCGACCCGCGCCAGCCCGATTGGCGGAGGCGGTCGAGCCCGCGGTGATAGCCGACGCGGAAATACGCGTACGCCTCGACGTCGTCGCGACCGAGCCGGCCCAACTGCGCCCACGCGTCGAGAAAGCGCGGCCAGCGCGCGCATACGTCGGCGATCGCGTCTCGGCGGCCGTCGACCTGAGCGAGCGCGGCCCGTAAGGCTTCGAGCGCGTCGTCGGGCTCGGGATCGAGAATCGTCTCGGGGGGTCCGGCCGGCGACAGGTGCACATCGGTCATCGCGAGGGATCGTATGGGATTGCGGACCGGTAGCTTGGCGACCATGCCCGAAACCGAGGCGCCGGCCGAGAAGGAGGCGCCGCCCGAGAAGCCCAAGCCGCCAACGCGTCTCGTGCTCGTCCGGCACGCGGTCACGCCGCACACCGGGCCGCTGCTCTCGGGACGGTTGCCGGGCATCGACTTGTCCGAGACCGGTGTCGGACAAGCGGAGGCGACCGCGCAGCGGTTGGCGAAGCTGCCGGTCGCGGCGGTGTACGCGAGCCCGATCGAGCGCACGACGCAGACCGCGCAACAGATCGCCGCGCGCCACGCGCTCGAGGTGCGCGTACTGCCGGGCGTCGTCGAGGCCGACTACGGCGACTGGACAGGCGGGAAGATCGCCGACCTCGCGAAGACCGACGAGTGGAAGGTCGTGCAGGTCGCGCCGTCCCGGGCCCGCTTCCCGAACGGAGAGTCGATCACCGAGATGCAGTCGCGCACCGTCGCCGCGCTCGACGACGTGGTGGCTCGACATCCGCACGAGACGATCGTCGTGGTGAGTCATGCCGATCCGATCAAGTCGGCGATCGCGCACTACAGCGGCATGCATCTCGACCTGTTCCAACGGGTACATGTGTCACCGGCCTCGGTAACCGTGTTCGACTTCCACCCCTACGGCGTGATGATGGTGAAATGCAACGACACCGGCGGGCTCGACGACCTCTTGCCGGAACCTGACGAGCCAGAACCTGACGAGCCAGAACCTGACGAGCCAGAACCTGGCGAGTCTGTCGGGGAGGCGTCCTCGTGACTGATCTCATCGAGTTCGATCCCGTCGACGACATCGCCGCGGGCGCGTTCGGTCGCCCGGGCGAGCGAACATTCGTGATACAGGCCCGCAAGGGCGCGGCCGTGCTGTCGGTGCTCGTCGAGAAGGAGCAGGTCCGTCTGCTGGCGGTCGAGGCGAGTCAGTTCCTCGACCGCATTGCGGAGGAGGAGCCCGAGGAACCGCCGAGCGCCCTCGAGGTAGGGGGCGGGGCCGTCCGGGAAGACGAGCCGCTCTTCCGGGCGCGACTCATCGGGATCGGCTACGACTCCGAGCGCGGTCTGGTGCTGATCGAGCTCCGGGAGGACGCCGCCGACGAAGACGACGAAGATCCGCCTCCGCCTCCCGACGAAGCCGAGGGCCGGATCGCCCGGCTCTACGCGACGCGCGCGCAGATCAGGGTGATGATGCGCAACGGCGTCGCCGCGGT
>JALYLU010000053.1:9633-12829 GCA_030774075.1 Actinomycetota bacterium
CCGACGGGCATATCTGCCCGCGCTGGAACAGACGAGTCCGGCGATGGTGGTGGGCCACGATCGGGCGCGGGAGCTGTTACGCGGCGGCGATGTCGCCGTGCTGGGCCGCATGCCGTGGTCGTCGAACGCCACTTTTCTTGTGAACATCTCCGACGCCGATGACGAGATACTCGCGATCTACAAACCGCAGCGGGGCGAACGGCCGCTCTGGGACTTCCCGCGCGGGACGCTGTGTCACCGCGAGGTCGCGGCCTTCGAGGTGTCAGAAGCGCTCGCCTGGGACATCGTGCCCGACACCGTTCTGCGCGATGGTCCGGCGGGCATCGGCATGATGCAACGCTTCGTCGAGCACGATCCCGAGGAGCAGTACTTCACGTTGCTCGAGGAGCATCTCGACGCGTTCAGGCGCATGGCTGCGTTCGACGTCGTGATCAACAACACCGACCGTAAGGGCGGTCACTGTCTTCGGGCGCTCGAGGATGGACGGATCTTCGGGATCGACCACGGCATCTCGTTTCACGCGCAGTGGAAGCTGCGCACGGTGATCTGGGATTTCGCGGGCGAGTCGATTCCGGCCGACGTGTGCCGCGATCTCAACCGGCTCGCCGAACGGCTGCGCGCGGGCGCGATGGGCGAGTGCATCGGGCACACGCTCGACCGGTTCGAGCTCGACGCGCTGCGCGCGCGCACCGAGCACCTTCTGGCCACGGGCTCGTTCCCGCAAGCCGACAACGACTATCACTCCGTTCCCTGGCCGATGATCTAGTTGCTTTCCGGCTTGTCGTGCGGAAGGTCGACGATCAGGGTTGCGGCGCGCCAGTCGGGAAGTCGATCTATGACGGTGCCGTCGGCGGATACCAGCGCGGCGATGCCGGGGAAGTCTTCGTCGACGGTAATGCCCGCCTGAGTCGCCATCGCCACGGGGACTCTGAGTCGTTGGGCATGGCGGATTGCATCGCCGAGGCCGCGGCTTTCCCACCACTCGAACCCTTCTCGCCACGACGCGTCGTCGACTCGTCGGCCGTAGAGCCCCGGCGCCGAGCAGTACAACACGGTGTCGGCTCCGGCCCGAATCGTCGCGTCCCAGGTCCAGTCGACGTGCGCTTCCGCGCAGATCACGATGCCGAGGCGATGCGACTGCAACTCGAACACGAACGTGTCGGATCCGGTCGAGTAGGAGAGCTCGTCGTCGCCGAGGTGCCGCTTGCGCTGTGAACCGATCAGTCGACCGCCCGCGGCGACCGCCTGGGTGATGAAGAAATGCCCGCCGCATCGTTCGCCGAGACCGAACACCGCCGCGACTCCGAGATCGCCGGTGGCTTCGGCCAATGTGGCGACGGCCTGCGCATCGATCGCGATCGCGTCGTCGGGATGCCGCCGTGGATCGATCGAGCCGGTCAGCGAGAACTCGGGGAAGACCGCGAGATCGCAGCCGCCCTCGGCCGCGCGCCGGAGCAGGTCGACGTGCACTGCGAGGTTCGCGGCGAGATCACGTGGCTCGCAGGCGATGGCCGTCAGCAGTGCGCGCACAGCGCATTCTCGCGCCGCCGACCTAGAGCTCGGCGGGCGCGATCGCGGCGGCGGGGTCGCGGAAGAATCGAGAGCGGGGAAGCACGACGTCGGCGCCCGCAGCGCGAGCCGCGCCGGCCGCCTCGTCGTCGACGTGGGGTCCGTAACAGACGATGCGCGCGCTCGGTATCGCGGCCCGAATCTCCGCGACCTGCGCGGCGTCCCGGGAGATGTCGATGATGACGACCTCGGCGGACACGTCGAGGTCGAATCGAACGTCGGGGATCGAGGAGCTGATGCGCGACCGGTCCATGAGGTCGCTCGTCGTCGCGGCGACGATCACCTTCTCAGACGCCGAGCCGCGGTTCCGGCATCGCGAACTCCGGCCAGCGTTTGCGCGACTTCTTCGAGAGCTTGTGCATGAGTGCGATCGCGTCGGGGTCGTCGTCGCCGGGTCGGACCTGGATCGCGCCGTCGGCGAGCATTCGCTGCATCAGGTCGCGCCCGGCGTCGGTGCGCACGATCGTGAGCGTCCAGTCGTTGTACTTGCCGATTCCGCCGGTCGAGATGTCGGCGTGCTCCGCGGCAAAGTCGGGACAGAGCTTGCAGCCCTCGCGCGTCCACTCGTGGCACTCCTTGAGCGGCACCTCGTGGTAGTCGCCGTTGTGCATCCAGAGCTGGAAGACGCCCTTGATGTTCATCTTCTTGATGTCGGCCTTCTTCAGCCCGTACTTGGCCTCGAAGAGCTCCTCGAAGATCGCGTCGTCGAACGTCTTCGAACACAGCAGCCCGATGCTCAACGCGAGGCGCCGGGCGACCTTGCCGGCCTTGCGCTGCTTCATGACGGGTGGGATCGACGACTGACACGACATGCCTACGAGCGCGATCCGTTCGTCGTCCTTGTCGAGGTCGTTGTACGCGAGGGTGTTCGCGGAATAGGTGTACCGGCTCCCCGCCGACGCGACGACGTCGTCGCGCGTGCGGGCGATGCCCGGAATCGCCTTCCACGTGGAGCCGTCGCCTTCGAGATACGAGACCAGCGCCGCATCGATGATGTCGTGCTCGAGCGCATACACGAGCATCGCCGAGACGAGCCCGCCGTCCTGTCCGACGTCGTGTAGCTCGGCGTCGGCGGCACGCGCCAGGCAGATGTCCTTGAAGACACCGCTCATCTCCTCGGGCTGGCGCGGCCGGCCGAACATGAACGTGTCGATCTCCGGTTCCCACGCCCGAAAGCGAGGGCAGGCGCGTGTGCACGACGTGCAGGCCTTGTCGCCGTGGCTGCAGTCGCCCGGTCCGCCGAAGTCCTCGATCTGGAGCGGCTTGTAGACGCCGTTGCTGTCGTCGTAGGAGAGCACGTCGTGGGGACATGCGATCACGCACCCGGCGCAGCCCGTGCACAATCCCGACGTCACCACCTCGGAGTACAGGTGCTTCCACGAGAAGGTCCATCGTTCCTTCTTCGCGGCCTGCGGCTCGGTCTCCACCATCGCGCGGAGTCTAGAGGAGGCTCCCGACGACGTCTCCGGGCCGGCAACGACGCGCCGCCGGCTCGGTAGCCTGAGCGGGCAGATGACCAAGATCGTCGACATCCTCGCGGCGGGGCCGAGCCACTCATTCGAGTTCTTCCCGCCGAAGACCCCCATCGCCGAGCGCCAGCTCGAGGAGACGTTGCGCGACCTGGAGC
>JALYLU010000053.1:12839-13574 GCA_030774075.1 Actinomycetota bacterium
ACCTGGAGCCGTTGCACCCCACGTTCGTGTCGGTTACCTACGGCGCCGGCGGAACGACGCGCGAGATGACGCACGACATCGTTACCCGCATCAACCGCGAGACGTCACTCACCGCGATGGCGCACCTCACCTGCGCGGCGCATACCCGCGCGGAACTGACCGAGATCGTGACGCGATATGAAGACGCGGGCATCCGCAACATCCTTGCGCTGCGCGGCGACCCGCCGAAGGACCTGAACCTGCCGCCCGGCGAGCTCGCACACGCCACCGACCTCGTCGACCTGGTGCGCGACGCGGGCGACTTCTCCGTCGGCGTCGCGGTGCACCCGGAGGGACACCCTGCCTCAACCGATCGTGCGACCGACCGCCGGCGCCAAGCCGAGAAGCTCGCCCTAGCCGACTTCGGAATCTCGCAATTCTTCTTCGAGCCCAGCGTCTGGTTCGAGTTCCTCGGTGACCTGCGTGAGCTCGGAGTCACGACCCGCGTGATCCCGGGGATCATGCCGGTGCTCAACGTCAAGTCGGTGAAGCGCATGGCCGAGATGTCAGGCGCCGACTTTCCCCGCGCGCTCGAGGATCGGTTACGCGCCTTTGAGCACGACGAAGACGCCATGCGAGCCGTCGGCATCGAAGCGGCGACGGAGCTCTGCCGTGAGCTCACTGCCGGCGGCGTCGACTCGTTTCACTTCTACACGCTGAACCGTTCCTCGGCGACCCGCGAGATCTACTCGAACC
>JALYLU010000054.1:0-4713 GCA_030774075.1 Actinomycetota bacterium
GCACCGTGCTGGTCGGCGGCGTCGACGTGCACGACCTCGACCCCGACGTGCTCTGGAGCACCATCGGACTCGTCCCGCAGCGGCCCTATCTCTTCTCGGGCACCGTCGCCAGCAACCTCCAGTACGGCAAGCCCGACGCCACCGAGGACGAGATGTGGGCCGCGCTCGACGTCGCGCAGGCCAGTGAGTTCGTCCGGGCCATGCCCGGCGGTCTGCAGGCCCGGATCGAGCAAGGTGGCACCAACGTGTCGGGCGGACAGCGGCAGAGGCTGTCGATTGCCCGAGCCCTCATCCGCCGGCCCGACATCTACGTGTTCGACGACTCGTTCTCGGCGCTCGACCTCACGACCGACGCGCGGCTGCGCGCCGCGCTCGGGCCCTACACGAAGGACGCGGCCGTGGTCATCGTGGCGCAGCGGGTGTCGACCATCTCGACCGCCGACAACATCCTCGTCCTCGAGGACGGTTTGGTGATCGGACGGGGCACGCACGACGAGCTCATGCGCGACTGCCCGACCTACGCGGAGATCGTCCAGTCGCAAATCGGCGAGAAGAACGCCGCATGACGATCATCGACGAGCACGAGGAAGAGGAACTCGACCTCTCGGCACCCGAGACCCGAGCTGCCGGCCGATGGAACTCGGCCGGCGTTCCGGGCGAGCGGTCGAAGGACTTCAAGAACGCGCTCCGCCGCCTGGTGCGCATGCTCGGACCCATGTGGATCGTTCTCGGCTTCGTCGCGATGGTCGCGATCGCCAGCGCGGTCCTCAACGTCCTCGGTCCGCGTGTTCTCGGGCACGGCACCGACATCATCGTCAGTGGCGTACGCACCCACCACATGGACTTCGGCGCATTGCACCATGTGCTGTTCCAGGCGTTGGAGCTGTACACGGCGTCATCGCTGCTGTCGATCGTGGCCGCCTACATGCTTGCCGGGGTAATTCAGCGATTGATGTACAAGCTCCGGTCCGACGTCGAGGACAAGGTCAACGCGCTGCCGCTCAGCTACATCGACAAGCAGTCCCGCGGCGACCTGCTGAGCCGGGTCACGAACGACATCGACAACGTCGCGCAGAGCCTGCAACAGACACTGAGCCAGATGCTCACGTCGGTACTACTTCTCGTCGGCGTCGCCATCCTGATGTTCACGATCTCGCCGTTGCTCGCGGTCATCGCGCTCACCACGGTGCCGGTGTCGGTCTGGGGAATGCGCGCCGTCGCTCGCCGCTCCCGCCCTCGCTTCATCTCGCAGTGGAAGAGCACCGGCGTGCTCAACGCGCAGATCGAGGAGACGTTCACCGGTCACGCCGTCGTGAAGGCCTTCGGCCGGCAACGCGAAGTCGAACAACGGTTCCGCGACACCAACGACGAGCTCTACGAGTCGTCGTTCGGCGCCCAGTTCATGTCGAGCCTCATGCAGCCGCTCACGATGTTCATGGGCAACATCCAGTACGTGATCGTCGCAGTCGTCGGCGGTCTGCGCGTGTCGAGCGGCGCGATCACGGTCGGTGATATCCAGGCCTTCATCCAATACTCCCGCAACTTCTCCATGCCGCTGACGCAGCTCGCGTCGATGATGAACGTCTTCCAGTCGGGCATCGCCTCGTTCGAACGGGTGGTCGAGTTCCTGGACGCCGAGGAGCAGAGTCCCGAGCCGGTCGCCACCGTCGTCCCGCCGCCCGTGCGGGGACGGGTCGAGTTCTCCGACGTCACGTTCTCCTACGACCCCGACCGGCCGCTCATCGAATCGCTCTCGCTCGTCGCCGAGCCCGGCCAGACCATCGCCATCGTCGGGCCGACCGGCGCCGGCAAGACCACGCTCGTCAACCTCATCATGCGTTTCTACGAGCTGAACGGCGGAGTGATCACGCTCGACGGGCGGGACATCTCGTCAATTCCGCGGCGCGAACTGCGATCGAACATCGGCATGGTGCTGCAGGACACGTGGCTCTTCGGCGGCACGATCCGCGACAACATCGCGTACGGCAACCCCGACGCGACCGAAGAGCTGATTCTCGAGGCCGCCCGCGCCACCTACGTCGATCGTTTCGTTCACTCGCTGCCCGACGGGTACGACACGCTCATCAACGAAGAAGGCGACAACATCAGCGCCGGCCAGAAACAGTTGCTCACCATCGCCCGAGCATTCCTCGCCGACCCGGCCATCCTCATCCTCGACGAAGCGACCAGCTCGGTCGACACTCGCACCGAGGTCCTCATCCAAGAGGCGATGAACGCGCTGCGCAAGGAGCGCACCAGCTTCGTCATCGCGCACCGGCTGTCGACGATCCGCGGTGCCGACGTCATCCTCGTGATGGAGAACGGCCGCATCGTCGAGCAGGGTTCGCACAACGAGCTGCTCAACCACGACGGTCCCTACTACCGGCTCTACAGCTCGCAGTTCGTGGCGCCCGTCGTCGACGTCGCCTGAATCGCGCGCGCCGAACTCCGGCGCGCCGAACGCCGGCGCTAACCGAAGATGCGTCCCGCGTGCGTGAGCGCGCAGACGTCCATGGTGAAGGCGATCGAGATGTGGAGGACGGCACCCCACCACACCGATCTCGTCTTCAAGCTCAACGATCCGAGCACGATGCCGCCGATGATCGCGGCGAGCGCCTCGGGCATCGGTTTGCCGTAGTGGAGCATGTTGTAGGGAAGAGCCATCGCGAAGATGGCCGCCCAACCGAGCCGCGGCGCGAGGCCGTGCAGGAGAAAACCGCGGAAGAAGAACTCCAGCGCGCAGAACTGCAGCCAGTAGAGCAACCACCATGCATACAAGTACGGCCAGAGCGAGTGGCCGGACGCGGGATGAAAGAACGGATACCGATCCTGGAATGAAGCCGTGAACGACGCCGCCACGATCAACGGCGCGGCGACTGCGTACAGGACGGCGTAGGCGCGGAGATGGGGCCGGATCCCGCGTACGCGGAGCCCGTAGTCGCGCACGCGCTCTCGCAACACGAACCGGATCACCAGCACCGGCGGGAGCACGTACGACGTGATCACGACGACGGCCCAGAACGCGAGCTGATTCCAATCACGGTGCGTCGAAACGAGCATGCCGTCGTGCAACCGCAACGCGAGGCCGTGCAACCCGGCGGTACGCAGGATCGTCTCGAGCCACTCGGGCCGGCCGCCATCGGACAGGAAGTTCCCGCACGTGAGCGCGACCGCGGCCGTCACGAAGACCAACACCATCTTGCGATCCGTCTCACCAGTGGTCGACGCACGCGCATCCGCGTAGGTGCGCCAAAGTCGCCGGGTCCACGAGTCGCGCCGCGGGCGCGCCTGCTCGGCACCGGCGCCCGTGCCGGCACCCGAAGCGATCGCGGTCAGGGTCGCCGCGGCCGGTTGGTCCACCCGCCCTCCTCCGTCGGGAACCACCCGCCGGCGGCGAACGTACCGCCGTCGACGTGGACCGTCGTGCCCGTCACGAAGCCGGAGAGCTCCGACGCGAGGAAGACCGCGACGCCGGCGACGTCGGAGGGCCGTCCGAACCGACCGAGCGGCACCCACGTCGGGATCAGGTGCTGGTCCTCGGGACCGACCCACCTCGAGTAGGGCACCTGCAGCGTCTCGGTGACGTCGGGGGCGATCGCGTTCACCCGCACCCGGTGGCGCGCGTACTCGACTGCGAGCGAACGAGTGAAGCCCGTGATCGCGGCCTTGAACGCGGAGTAGACGGCACGGGTCGGGATCGCGCGGAACGCCTCGATCGTCGAGACGTTGACGATGCTGCCGCCGTCGCCCTGCTCGACGAGCGACGGCAAGACCGCGCGCGACCACGAGAACACGTGGGCGAGGTTCACCCGGTACAGCGCGTCCCACTCGTCGTCAGTCTGTTCGTGAAACGCGACGCGCCGACCGCCGAAGTGTCCCACGTTGTTGACGAGCACATCGACGCGTCCGAAGTTGTCGCGTGCCGCGGTGACCAGCGCTTCGGCAGCCCCGGGCTCCCGCACGTCGCAGACGACGCTCACGACGCGCTCTCCCACCGCGGCCTGCGTCTCACGGGCGCGCTCCGCTTCGATCTCGGCCAAGACCACCGCCGCGCCCTCGTCGACGAAACGCTCGACGATCCCGCGGCCGATGCCGCCACCGCCGCCCGTGACGATCGCGACCTTGCCCTCGAGCACGGGGCGGCAGCCTAAGGCCACCGCCCCGTATCTGCTCGGGGGTGGGGATAGCGCGGAATCAAGTAAGCGCGATCGCGAGGACCTCGCGCACGTCACGGACCGGGTGCACGTGCAGGAGCTCGCGCACCTGCTCGGGCACGTCATCCAGATCAGGTTCGTTGTCGATCGGGATGACGACGTCGGTGAGGCCCGCGCGATGGGCCGCGAGCAGCTTCTGCTTCAAACCGCCGATCGGCAGCACCCGTCCCTGCAGCGTGACCTCTCCCGTCATGCCCACGTTGGGCTTGACCGGGCGTCCCGTCACCAGGGATGCGAGCGCCGTCGTCATCGTGATGCCGGCCGAAGGACCGTCCTTCGGGATCGCGCCCGACGGCACGTGCAGGTGGAACTTGCGGTGCTCGAACACGCCCGGCAACACGCCGAGCTCGTTCGCGTTCGCACGAACGAACGACAGCGCGATCTGCGCGGACTCCGACATCACGTCGCCGAGCTGACCCGTGACCTGCAATCCGGGCTCGCCGTCCATGGCGGTCACCTCGATCGTGAGCACATCGCCGCCGGCACCGGTGACGGCGAG
>JALYLU010000054.1:4723-13478 GCA_030774075.1 Actinomycetota bacterium
CGGCGAGACCCGTCGCGAGCCCCGGGATCGGCGCGCGCGACGCGTCGTCCTGACGGAAGCGCGGACGACCCACGTACTCCTTCAAGTCGGGCTCGTCGACGACGACGCTCGTTGCCTCGTGTCCGGCGACCTTCCGCACCGACTTGCGCGCGATCTTGCCGATCTGCCGTTCCAGACCGCGCACACCGGCCTCGCGCGTCCACCCGTTGACGAGCGCGTGGAACGCGGCGTCGGTGACGTCGAGCTCGTCGTCACGCAGCCCGGCCTTCTCGCGTTGGCGCGGAAACAAGTGGTGTTTCGCGATGGAGACCTTCTCGTCCTCCGTGTAGCCGTCGAGCGTCACGATCTCCATACGGTCGAGCAGCGGCCCGGGAATGGTCTCGAGCACGTTCGCGGTCGCGAGGAACAACACGTCGGACAAGTCGAGGTCGAGCTCGAGGAAGTGGTCGCGGAACGTGTGGTTCTGTGCCGGATCGAGCACCTCCAGGAGCGCGCTCGCCGGATCGCCCGACCAGCCGCCGGCCTGGAGCTTGTCGATCTCGTCGATCAGCACCACCGGGTTCATCGCCTTGGCTTCGGTCAATGCGCGCACGATCCGACCGGGACGGGAACCGACGTACGTGCGACGGTGTCCGCGGATCTCCGCCTCGTCGCGCACGCCCCCGACCGCCACGCGCACGAAGGGGCGACCCAATGCGCGCGCGACCGACTCTCCCAGCGACGTCTTGCCGACGCCGGGAGGACCGACGAGCGCGAGGATCGCGCCCGAACCGCGGCCGCTGACGGCGCCCAGGCCGCGCTCGCGCCGCAACACGCGCACGGCCAGGAACTCGAGGATGCGGTCCTTCACGTCGCCGAGGCCTTCGTGATCGGCGTCCAACACGCGTCGAGCATCCGGGATGTCGTCGCTCTCGTGCGCGTACTCGCCCCACGGCAGGTCGACGACCGCGTCGAGCCAATTACGGACCCACGCCTGCTCGGGGTTCTGCTGGCCCATGCGCTCGAGCCGGTCGAGCTCCTTGTCGACCACGAGCCGCACGGCGTCGGGCAGAACCTTCTCCGCAAGCTTGGCGCGGTACTCGGCGACGACGTCGTCGTCGCTCTCGCCGAGCTCCTTGCGGATCTCGTCGAGCTGGCGACGCAGCAACAGCTCGCGCTGCTGCTTGTCGAGGCCGTCGGTGACGTTGGTCCGGATCTTGTCCTTCAGCTCGAGGTCGGCGAGCGCCTCGCGCATCCACCCGAGGACGAGCGCGAGGCGAGCTTCCACCTCGACCGTCTCGAGCAGCTCGACCCGCTGCTCCATCGTGAGCTCCGGCGCGTACCCCGCGGTGTCGGCCAGCTGGCCGGGATCGTCGACCCCGGCGAGCACGTCGGCGATGCGGCGCGCACCCCGGTGCTCGAGAATCGTCTCGACCACCGCGCGGTACTCGCGGGCGAGCTCGCGGGCGCGGTCGGAGGGCGGCGGCTCCTCGACTGGCTCGACCTGCACGTGCAGTGCGCCGTGCGCGCCGAGCTCGCCGGTTCCGACCCGGCCCCGGGCGACGCCGCGAATAACGAGCGCCCGGGTGCCGTTCGGGAGGTCGCCGGCGCTCTCGATCGCGGCGATGGTCCCCACGCGGGCGAAACGGCCGTCGAGACGCGGCACGAGCACGATCCGGTTGCCGGCAACGGCGGCCGCTTCGGCCGCACCCTTCGCCTCGTCGGTCTCGAGGGCAATCGTGACCACCATCTGCGGCAGCACGACGCCTTGCGTGAGGGGCAACAGGGGCAGGAGTTGAGTCTTGGTGTCTGACATAGTGCCGGGTGTAACGGTGGAGGGCGATTCCCGATTCCCTCGGTCGGCATTCCCATGGCACCTGACGTAAACGTCCTGTTCATCACCGCCGACCAGTGGCGCGGCGACTGCCTGAGCGCGGCCGCGCACCCCCTCGTGCGCACGCCGAACCTCGACCGGCTCGCCGCCGCCGGCGTGGGATTCCGGCGCCATTTCGCCCAGGCCGCGCCCTGCGGACCGAGCCGGGCGGCCCTCTACACCGGCATGTACCTGATGAACCACCGGTCGGTGCTGAACGGCACCCCGCTCGACGCCCGCCACGACAACGTGGCGCTCGTCGCCCGCCGCCTGGGCTACGAACCCGCGCTCTTCGGCTACACCGACACGAGCATCGACCCCCGAACGGTCGCGCCCGGCGACGCGCGTCTCTTCCGCTACGAGGGCGTACTTCCCGGCTTCGACCCGGTGTGCCATCTGCCCGAGGGCGAGCCGCTCGAGTGGCTCGAGTGGCTGGGCGCCGGCGGCCTCGACGTTCCCGACGACTGGCGCACGTTCGTCGATCGTCCCGCGAGCGGTACGAGCTGGCGCACCCAGTACGACGCGGAGCACTCCCAGACACGGTTCCTCACCGACCGGTTCCTCGCATGGGCCGACGGCCGGGCATCGAATGCATGGTTCGCGCACGTCTCGTTCCTGCGACCCCATCCTCCGTTTCTCGCCCCGGCTCCGTACGACACGATGTTCGATCCGCAGTCGGTTCCCGCGCCGGTGCGCGCGGCGTCGCGCGCGGAAGAGGGCGCGCAGCACCCGCTGCTCGGCATGATGATCGACCATCCGTTCCTGAAGTCGCCCGACGACGATCGGGAGCAGCGCGAGCTACAAGCGACGTACTACGGCATGCTCGCCGAGGTCGACGACCAGATCGGGCTTCTCCTGGACTGGCTCGAGGCCACGGGCCAGGCCGACCGAACGCTGGTGATCTTCACGAGCGACCACGGCGAGAACCTCGGCGATCACTACATGCTGCACAAGCTCGGCTGGTTCGACCAGTCGTACCACGTGCCGCTGATCGTGCGCGGTCCGGGCGTGGCCGACGGCGGCACCGTCGACGCGTTCACCGAGCACGTCGACGTCTTGCCGACGCTCTGCGAGCTGCTCGGCGCGGACATACCGCTGCAATGCGACGGCCGAGCGCTCACGCCGTGGCTGCGCGGTGCGTCGCCCGACGACTGGCGACAGGAGGCGCATTTCGAGTTCGACTTCCGCGATCCCGACAGCCCGCTCGTCGAAGAGACGTTCGGCCTCACGATGGAGGAGTGCGCGCTCTCGGTGCTACGCGACGACAACGGAAAGTACGTGCAGTTCTCCGGTCATCCGAAGCTGCCGCCAATCTTCTTCGATCTCGGCACCGATTCGGCGCAGATCCACGACGTCGCGGGCGACCCCGCCTATGCAACGACGGTGCTCGACTACGCGCAGCGCATGCTGGCGTGGCGCATGCGCCACACGGAACGCACGCTGACCGGCATGAAGCTGACGATGCACGCCGGCCTGGTCGAACGCCACGCGCCGCGGCGCTAGCTGCGAACGCGCCTGCTTCGCCGTCGCGGCGAGACGGGTAGCGTGCCCCGCCGATGGACGCCCGAACCTTCTTCGGTCTCGAGCCCGAGGCGGCCGATCGCACGCGCTGGCGCATGGAGGTCGTGCGCGGACTCACGTCGGGCACAGGTGCACTGTTCGGGGGCTGCGGACTCGGCGCGTGCATCGAGGTGATGGAGCAGGTGACCGGACGGCCCTGCATCTGGGCGACCGCGCAGTACCTCTCGTTCGCCCGGCCGCCTTCGATCGTCGAGCTCGACGTGGTCGAGGTGGTGCGCGGCCACCAGATCTCGCAAGCGCGCGTCCTCGCGCGCGTCGGCGACACGGAGATCCTCACGGTGCTCGGCGCGCTCGGCCGGCGTCCACTCCCGCTCGAGGGACAGTGGGCGGTCCGCCCCGACGTGCCCGCCCCGGCCGATTGCCCGCCGCGGCCTTTGATGAACCGCCACGAAGGCACCATCAGCAGCCGGCTCGACGCCAGGCTCGCCAGCGGGCGCGCGCCGTGGGAGTTTCCCGGACCGCAAGGCTCCGGCCACGCCGCGTTGTGGATCCGCATGCCGGAGTTACTCGAGATGTCGGCCGCCGCGCTGGCGATCATCGGCGACTTCGTGCCGTTCGGCATCGGTCAGGCCCTCGGCAAGCGCGCGGGTGGCAACAGCCTGGACAACACCCTGCGCGTCGCGCATCGCGTCCCGACCATGTGGGTTCTGGCCGACGTGCGAGTACACGCGGTCGCCGACGGATTCGGTCACGGGCTCGTGCACCTCTGGGCGGAGGACGGCACGCTGCTCGGAACTGCGAGCCAGTCGACGATCGTTCGCGCGTGGCGCGACGACCAGGACCAGCCGCTCACCGAGCTGGAAGGTGACGTGCAGCGCTGAGCGCATCGCGGCAAGGATGGGCTGCATGACCATCCCGCCGCGCTACGGCATCACGTTCCCGTTCGACGGCATTCCGCTCTTGGAGCAGCGCGAGCTCGTGCGCGAGCTGGTCGACCTCGGATACACCGATCTGTGGTCGGCCGAGTCGGGTGGGTACGACGCGTTCATCCCGCTCGCAGTCGCCGCTCAGTGGGCGCCCGAATTGCGGTTCGGGACCGCGATCGTCCCCGCGTACACGCGCGGCGCGCACACGCTTGCGTCGACGGTCGCGTCGATGTGCCAAGCCGCGCCCGGCCACTTCGCGCTCGGGATCGGCACCTCCTCCGACGTCATCGTCGAACGCTGGAACGGTTTGACGTTCGACAAGCCGTACCAGCGCGTGCGCGACACGATCCGGTTCCTGCGTGCGGCGCTGACGGGCGAGAAGGTCGACGAGGAGTATGAGACGTTCCGCGTCCGCGGCTTTCGGCTCGGCATCCCCGTTCCCGAACAGCCGCCGATCCTGGTAGCCGCGCTACGCGAAGGCATGTTGCGACTGGCTGGACGCGACGGCGATGGGGCGATCATCAACTGGCTGTCGGCCGACGACGTCAAGACGGTCGCACCGCACGTCGGTGCCGGGAAGGAGATCGCGGCACGAATCTTCGTGTTTCCCGTCGACGACGCGAGCCTCGCCCGCTCGGTCGGCAAGCGCGCGATCGCGTCGTATCTCACCGTGCCCGTCTACGCCGCTTTCCACGAGTGGCTCGGCCGCGGTGAAGAGCTCGCCGACCTTTGGCGGCTCTGGAAGGAAGGCGACCGCAAGGCCGCCGCGGAATCCATTCCCGATTCGGTCGTCGACGACCTGCTCGTGTGGGGCAAGCCCGAACAGTGCAAAGAGCACATCGCGCGTTACATCGAGAACGGCGTGACAACTCCGGCACCGGCCTTGTTCTGCGGCCCGGACCAACTACATGAAGTAATTCGGGCCTTGGCCCGATAATTCTGGGTCGCACTCGCTGCGAGGCGGGATACCCGCCTCGCGGACGCTCGTTGCTCCCGCCAGTTCGCTGCGCTTCGCTCCGCTCACGGCCCCCGTGCGACGCGGGGTGTCTCTTCAAGCAGCGGACTTCAGGTGGACGTCTTCGTGACGCACGTGTGCGAGATGCAGCCTGACGAGGACGCGCACCAGCCACCAGCCGGGGTCGAGCTCGGCCTTGTGCAGCGAGAAGCGCGCGGACGTGGGCGCGGCATGGTGATTGTTGTGCAGTCCCTCGCCGGCGGTGATCAACGCGAGTGATTGCATGTTCGTCGCGGAGTTCACGTACGGCTGCTTGCCCTTCGTGTGACCGACCGCGTTGATCGCGCCGGACAGCATCACGTACATGACGGCGTGCAGGCCGGCGGCGAGAAAGCCCGTGAGGAGGCCAAAGCCGAGCGCCCACATCGTCACGACGATGATCGTGATCCCGATGGCGAGCCCCACGAACGAACGATCGAACGCGAGACGGTCGAGGCGGTCAGGCGGAAGATCACGCGCGTACTTCTGCACGTTCGCGTGATCGGACGCGCAGCGCTTGTAGAGCCCGACGTTGCCGAGCTGCACGCGCCAGAACCCGACTTGGAACGGGCTGTGCGGGTCGTCGACGGTGTCGGTCGCGGCGTGGTGCTTGCGGTGCACCGCCACCCACTCCCGCGGTCGCATGCCCGTGGTCATCCAGATGACTGCCCGGAACGGGATCGCGGCGGGATCGCTGACGGTGAGCGCCCGGTGCGAGAGCGCCCGGTGCAGGTACACGGTGGTCGTGAAGATCGCCAGCTCGGTCACCGCGAACGCGGCGACGACGGCGGCAATCAGATTGGTGAACGTCACCGGCAAAGGGTACTACCGACCGGTCGGTAGGCACATGTCGGTAGACTGACGAGATGGCGTTGCCCGTCGGTTCCGGTCCCGCGACGACCAAGGATCTCATCCTCGAGGTTGCGCTCAAGCGATTCGGCGACCACGGCTACGCGGGCACGAGCTTGAACGACATCGCCGACGAGGTCGGCATCCGGCGTCCGAGCCTGCTGCACCACTTCCCCTCGAAGGAGGCGCTCTACCGCGCGGTGCTCTTCGCCTCGTTCGCGGACTGGACCCTGCTCGTCGAGCAGGCGATCGAGGGAACGCGTCAAGGTTGGCCACAGGTCGAGCGCATGCTCCGGGCCGCGTTCACCTTCTTCGAGGACCACCCCGACTTCGTCCGGCTCGTCCGCTGGGAAGCGCTCGAAGGCGGTCCGATCCTGCGCGACGAGCTCAGCGTCTTGCTGCGACCCCTTTTCGATCGCGGCGCCGACTTCCTCGAGCGGGAGATGGACGCAGGCCGCCTCCGGCGCTACGACGCGCGGCAGCTGCTCCTCACGGGCTACGGCGCGGTGCTGTCGTACCTCTCGGACGGACAGCTGATGACGGGCCTGCTCGACATCGACCCCCTCTCTGCGGAGGCCCTGGCGAACCGGCGCGAGCACGTGATCGACCTGATGCGCACCGCCGTCGCGCTGTAACGCGTCTCAGAGCTTCCCGTCGCTCCAACGCTCGAGCAGCGAGGCGTCGCCGAACACCTCGACCCGGTCGACCGGCACGCGACCCCACATCATCAACAAGAGATCGCTGGCACCGCCGCGCGCGGCGACGTCGCCTTTCGCGTGCTCGTTCACAACGGTCACGCCGTCGGGTTCTAGTCGGACCAGCCATTCGCCATCGCCGTCGGTGCAATGCAGGTGCATCGTCTCGCCGTTTCCGGTCGGCGATCCGCCGGGCCGGAACGGGAGGATGTCGAACAGCTCCTGGATACCGTCGACCGCGAGGTCGCGGTCGATCGGTTCGGGCTCGCCCGCCGCGAGCTGCGCGTCCCACCGGTGCACCGCGAGCTCGTTCGCCTGCCGCCGCGACCAGAACTCCACCGTGCGCTGATCCGTCCACGACCAGCAGGGTTCTTCGGCGGGCGCAGCCGCGAGCACGTCGGCCAGAGGGCCGTAGCCCTGCGCGACGAAGTCGACGAGCGCAGGCCCCTCGGGGACCTCGAGCTGCTTCCAGTGGCCGACGGGGTCGGCGGGACGGCGTTCGACGATCTCGGTCGCCCAGCGATGGAGTCGGCCGACGTGCGAGCAGAGGTCGCCGATCGTCCACGCACCGCACGTCGGCACCGGATGTCCGACGCCGGCCGCGCGCGCGGCGTCTGCGAGCGCCGCTCCTTCGCGACGAATGGCGTGAACGAACGCGGAGTGCTCCATCACGGGGAATCTACCGGCGCCGGCTCGAGCAGCTCCGGGCCGTTGTTGACGGGTTTGTTGACGAGCATCGTGATCGGCCACCCCTCGAGATCCTCGGACGGCGCGGGAACGAGCAGTTGCCCGAGCGATCGCACGTCGCGGTTGTCGACGTCGAGCCAGGTGTCCCATGCCGACTCGGGGAGGATCACCGGCATGCGATCGTGGATCGGTCGCATCAGATCGTTCGGTTCCGTCGTGATGATCGTGCACGTTCGTATGCGGGGCGCGTCGTCGCCGAGGGCGCGGTCGTGCCAGATCTCCCAGAGCCCCGCGAAGGCGAGCGGTTCGCCGTCCCGGCGCCGGATGAACCACGGCTGCTTCTGCTTCCTTCCGTCTACCGCCTGCCACTCGTAGAAGCCGTCCGCGGCGACGATGCACCGGTGCCGCTCGAAGGGGCGCTTGTACGCATTGCTCTTCGACAGCCGCTCGGCGCGGGCGTTGATCATCCGGTCGCCGACCGAGAGGTCCTTCGCCCACGAGGGCACGAGGCCCCAGCGCACGCGATCGAGGACCCGGCGGCCGTCGCGCTCGGCGACCACCGGGACGTCGGCCCGCGGCGTGACGTTGTAGTTCGCATCGGCCGCGCCGGCCCGCACCTCTTCGACGTGGAAGCGCTCGGCGAGGATCGTCGGGGACGACACCGAGACGTAACGGCCGCACATCTCTCGGACCGTACCGGGATCCGGCCTTGACAAAGCCCCCTCGTGCGCCCCATAATCAGACCGACCGGTCGGTTTTCTTCGCAAGGTGTCCGGCCCGGTCAGGGACGAAGGAGCAGCCATGATCCGCACGACGACGAAGGGCGAGCGCACCCGCCAGCGCATCGTCGAGCTGGCGGCACCGGTCTTCAACCGCCAGGGCTTCGTGGGCGCGTCGCTACGCGATCTCATCGGTGCCACCGGGCTCGAGAAGGGCGGGATCTACAACCACTTCGGCTCCAAGGGGCAGCTCGCGCTCGAGGCCTACGACTTCGCCATGTCACGCGTCACCAACGCGCTCGCCCGTTCGCAGGACGGCGCGACCGACGCCGTCGACCGCCTCACACGCATGATCCGTGCATTCGCCAAGTTCGCCCGCAAGCCCGCGATCGCCGGCGGATGCCCGATCATGAACACCGCGATCGAAGCCGACGACGGCAACCCCGAGCTACGCGAGCGAGCCGAGCAGTCGATGACGCTGTGGCACCGCCTCATCGGACGCATCGTCAAGG
>JALYLU010000055.1:0-3927 GCA_030774075.1 Actinomycetota bacterium
GCGACGCTCGCCTGAGCACGGTGGAAACCCGCGCCGCGGGCGTGTCGCCGTTCGGTGGTCGTTGCACGAGCCGCTCGCGCAGGGTCGTGGCCTGTTGGGCCATCGCCGCAAGCAGG
Organism: Actinomycetota bacterium; assembly: GCA_030774075.1. Lineage (GTDB taxonomy): Bacteria > Actinomycetota > Acidimicrobiia > IMCC26256 > PALSA-610 > PALSA-610. The sequence continues at coordinate 117 of JALYLU010000055.1, forward strand.
AGCTGATCCTTCGACGCGTAGTGCCGGTACAGCGTTCCGAGTGCGACCTCGGCGCGCGCCGCGACGTCGCGCATCTGGACCGCGTCGTAGCCGCCTTCCGCGGCAAGAGCCACCGCGGAAGCGATGAGCCGCTTCTTTCGAGCGGCGGTCTCGGCGGCGCGGCTTCCGGTCATGACGACTCCCTCGCGGGGCGCGGAGGCCGCACACCGCGCGCCCCGCCGATCCCGGGCCGGACCGTAGCGCGTACCTAGAACGTGTTGCAGGTGTGAAGTGCGCCGTACCACCGAGCAGTTTGGTGATTTCCGTATGCCATCCGCCGGTTTTCCACCGAACTGTTTGGTGCGTTTCGGGGTCAGAGGGCGGCGGTGACTGCTGCGGCGAAGCGGTCGGGAGCCTCGATCATCGGATAGTGGCCAACGCCGTCGAGGATCGTCACGTGCGCATCGGGGCGGGCGCGGCTCAACTCGGCGGTCATCGCGACCACCGCGATCGGATCGTCCGCCCCCCACACGACCGCGAGCGGCGACGGATGGGTCTCGATGGCGCCGGTGAAGCGCCGTTCTTCGGCGCGCCGGTCTTCGATGTAGCGAATCGTGCGCGCCAGGAGCCGATGGCCGTCGTGGCGCTCGGCCAGCAGCCATTGCGCATCGAGCTCGTCGTCACCGACCGCGCTCTTGGGCGAGAAGGTCCCCGCCAGGCCGGCCTTGAAGCCTTCCGCCTGCACGAAGTCTGTCGGTGCGTCATCGAGCGAAAGCAACAATTGTTGCCCGGTAGTGAGCTGCGCCATGTCGATGTAGATGCTGCCGTTGGTGAGCACGCGGCGCGTGACCGCGAACGGCAATGTTCCCTCGAGGCTGCGCGCAAGCAACTCGCCGCCGACCGTGTCGCCCATGTCGTGGGTGAGCAACGCGACCGCGGCCAGACCGAGATCGCGCGCGACCGCCTCGACGACGTCGGCCTGGAGGCGCATGCTGTATCGCACGTCGGGCTTGGCCGAGAGCCCGAAGCCGAGAAAGTCGACCGCGATCACCCGCCGACGCGCCCGCAGCGCGTCGAGGACGTTGCGCCAGTCGAACGAGCACGACGGGAAGCCGTGCAGCGCGAGCATGGGATCCTCCGCGCCGTCGTCGATTGCGGGAACGTCGAGCACCCATACCGACCGCCCATCGACCGCCAGCCGGTGGCCGCGCGCTTCCCACACGCGAACGTCGTCGAACGCGCTCACGACACCGCTTTCGCGTTCTCGTCCACGAGCCCGACGCTAGCGGTTCAGCCGTTGTCGTCGGGCAGGTCCGACGCCGCGCCGCCGGCCTCGCTCGACCAGCCCGTCCTGGGCGCATTTGCTGCTGCGCACGACGGCTCGTGCGCCATCGTGACGTACTGCGGCCTCGCGCCGGGCCACCACTGCCCGAACGCGCAGACGTCGTGGTTCGACGCGGCGACCGCGATCGTGACGACGCCCCCGTCCTGCGCGACCGAGACGACGTGCGCGTCGGTCGAACGCTCATTGCCGTCGAACCACTTGTAGTTCGGCTGCATGTTCGCGAGCGAGGCGACGTCACCGTTGCCGACCTGCTCGACGGTTTGCAGGGCGTTGCGCCGCGTCGATTCCGCGCCGATGCGGACGACCGCTTCCAGGCTGGTCGGCAGACCCGCGGTCGGCGCGCGCGGCGCGAGCGCGACGGGCGCCCGGTGCTGTACGCCCGTGCCCGGCCGGAACGTGAACCACAGGGTCGCGACCGCCGCGACGACCACCATGCCGATCAGCGCGAGCCATTTCCCCGCGCCCCTTGCGCTCGCGCCCGAACTCGCGGTCGACGGAGGGTTGGTGTACGCCGGTGCCGCGGGCAGGAGTCGTGCCGTGGGTTGCAGCACCGCCGGCGCGAAGAACTGCTCCGCCGCCGAGGGCGCCGCCGCGGGAACCGTCGCACCCTCGGCAGCGAACGGCACCGGGCGCGCCATGAGGAGGGCGCCGCAGGATCGGCACGTCGGCCAGATCGGCCGCACGTTCTGCCCACAGGCGGGGCACGCAGTCATCGCGAGCTCCATCCCTTGGCCGGCGCGGCCGCCGCGCGGCAATCGGCCGTTCGAACCGTCACGAACTGCGTTCCCGCCCTTCCCGGCTCATCGCGCGCGAACACGCACCGTTGGGCGTCGGCGGGCGTCGCCAGGGTGAGAACGGCGGCGCTCGTCACGCGCATCGAGACGACGCCCGCGCGCGCCTTCGTCGCCGACGCGACGATCGGTATGTTGCGCGAGCGCGCGCGTAGCGCCGACGGCGAAACCTGGGTAAAGGAACGGCGCGGCGCGAACAAGGTGCGCGCGCCGCCGACGACCGTGCGGAGCAGGCTGGTCGCGCGCGCATGCTCTTGTTGAACTGTGCTCGATGCCGCCGGGGGCGTATCGGATTTGAAGACGACGGGCCAAACCGCGAGGAGGCCGATCGTGAGCGCGACGCCGGCGACCACGATCACCAAGAGGTACCGCCGTTCCTTTCGTGCAAGCGCTTCAACGAGCGCGCGTGGGCGCCTCCGTCTCGGTCGGGGCAACAAGTTGTCGGCGCGGGGGGGCGCGCCCGGCAGCAGGGTGTCGGGCCCGGACGACCGGAAGGCGGCCTCCGCCACGGCCGCATCGGAGCGGGTCGCGCCTGCCGGCGCAGCCGACCGCGCGGCGACCCGCGAGGCCGATCGGCGCCGGGCGAGGGTCGCCGGGATCGTCACCCGGGTCACCTCGAGCTCGTTGTGGAGCGGCGCGCCGCAGCGTCGGCACATCTGCCATTCGGCCGGGACGGGATACCTGCAGGTCGGACACTCCACCGCGACGCTCCGGAGATGCCTATTTCCCCCACCGAGTCATCGGCGCGCGAGCGTCCGCGCTTCAGTGATCCGATCAATGGGCGGGCGGGCCCCACCGGGCTGCAGCCGGTGATTCGATCCTGCCGGCAAGGCGGCCGTTCGGCGTCGCGAGATGAGCACGAGCGCGGGTACGGGCCCCGCGCTCGTGCGCTCGTCGTGGATGACCGCTATGGGTTGCGACAGACGCCCGCCTTGAATCCCGGATGCGGGTTGCCCTGCTGGCCCGGGATGCACTGCTTGTCACCCGGCCCAGGCTGACCGGCGAACGCCGGTACCACGGTGACCGCCATCGCTCCGACCACGACCGCGGCCGTGATGATGTGCTTCGTGCGTTCCTTCACGGTTCCCCCTCCCGCCTCGCGGCCCACTGCCGCAAAGGGCGAGGGAAGTTTGCCGCTGTTCACCATGCGTGTCGATGGCGTTTAGGGCGCGTCGGCGGCTCGGGCGCGTCGGCGGTTCAGGAGCGAGGACCGAAGTACTGGTCGGCCACCTCGGGCCTCGGCTGCACGAAGAGCCCCTCGGCCTCGGCCGTGAGGGTGTAGCCGTCGTACATCTCGGCCCGAGACATGATCCGCCGGCCCTCGACCCGCTCGACCCACGCCCGCAGGACCAGGTCGCGAAACAGCGGCGTCGGCTTCCGGTAGTGGACGGTGAGGCGCGCGGTCATACCCGGGTTGCCCGAGACGATGTTCGCGATCCCGAGCACTTCGTCGAATGCACACGCGACCCATCCGCCGTGTACGAAGCTCGGCGGCCCCTCGTACGCGGCGCCGAACGTACCCCTCGCTTCCACGGCCGGGGCGCCGTCGTCCCGGGCGACTACCTCCCAGTCGAGGCGCGGCGAGAGCGGGCTCGACTCACCGACGATCGGCGAACGCGGCAGGTAGTCGCCGTGGCTGCGCGGGCGGTAGCCCGCGCCCTCGTCGCGGCCGCGCCCGAGCCGGAACGTGAGTTGC
>JALYLU010000055.1:3937-13410 GCA_030774075.1 Actinomycetota bacterium
GAGTTGCTCGACCTCCTGCGCGACCGCGTGCAAGGTCTCCGCCTCGACGTCCTCGACCGACATCACCGCGTCGATGAGCGCCCGGACGGCGCCCGCGAGCTCCGCTCGCTCAGGTGTCGCGAATGCAGCGGAGTCGGGAATTCCGGGAGCGGCCTCGGACACGCGCGGTCACTTGCCCTGGAAGACGGGCGGACGCTTCTCGCCGAAGGCCTTCGGGCCCTCTTGGGCGTCCTCGCTCGCGAAGACCTCCCAGCCGATCGTGTCCTGATGTTGCATCGCGTCGGCGTCGTTCATGTGCTCCGTCTCGCGCCACGCGCGCAGGATCGCCTTCGTCGACAGCGGCGCCATCTCCGCGACCTCCGCCGCGAGCTCCTTGGCCCTCGCGAGTGCCTGACCGTCGGGTACCACGTGGCCGACGAGACCGATCTCCCTGGCTTCACGCGCGGGGACCGGCGGACAACGCAACAGGATGTCCATCGCGAGGGTGTAGGGGATCTGGCGCGGCAAGCGGCACGCCGATCCCCCGAGCGGGAAGAGGCCCCGTTTGGCTTCCCACACACCGAAGACGGCGCCCTCGGCCGCGACGCGGATGTCGGTGCCCTGCAGGATCTCGCTGCCGCCCGCGACCGCGTAGCCCTCGACGGCCGCGATCAACGGTTTCGAGAGGCGGTAGTCGCGCAGGAGCGCCTTCCAATGCGGGTTGTTGCCACGGGCCATGACCGCTTGGACCTTCGGGTCGTCCGACTGCTGACCCATTGACGTGAGGTCCATGCCCGAGCAGAAGTTGCCGCCTGCGCCGGTGAGGATGGCGCAGCGAACCTCGGGGTCGTCGTCGACGTACTCGTACCCGAGCACGAGCCCGGCGAGCATGTCGGGGGAGAGCGCGTTCTTCTTCTCGGGGCGATTCATAGTGAAGATCACGACGCGCCCGTCGCGTTCGATCGTGCAGTGCCGGGTGCTGATGTCGAGTCGTTCGGTCACGGGCCGAGGCTAGAACACGTTCTCGGTCGAGCGCCCAGGCGGACCGAATCGCCGCCCTTGGACCAAAGATGGAACGTGTTCTACTCTGCGGCGGTCGACGCCAGTCGGAGGGAGCCCGGCGAATGGGATTCTGGAAGCACGCGCAGGACGACCCGGGTTACCTCGCGATCGTCGACCCGGACGGCACCGAGCACGCGGCGGGTGACGTCCTGGCTCGGGCCAATCAGTTGTCGCACGCCCTGCGCGCACTGGGGCTGCGCAAGGGCGACGCGGTCGCGGCGGTGCTGCCCAATGGCGCGCACCCGTTCATCGTGTACCTGGCTGCCCTGCAGACGGGCCTCTACTACGTCCCGATCAACTACCGCTTGAGTGCGCCCGAGATCGCGTACATCCTCGAGGATTCCGAGGCGAAGGCAATCGTGAGCCACGAGCGCTTCGCCGCGCTCGTGAGTGCCGCGGCGGACGAGGCGAAGATTCCGGCGGAGGGGCGCCTGGCGCACGGTGCGATTCCGGGCTTCCGCTCGTTCTCCGAGCTCGTCGACGCGCAGCCCACCACGTCGCCCGACGAACGCGCCACCGGCGCCGCGATGCACTACACCTCCGGTACGACGGGCAAGCCCAAGGGCGTGAAGCGCGCGCTGCTCGACATCGACCCCGACACGAGCGCGGAGCTCTTCACGTTCTTGCTGCAGCTGTTCGGCATCATGCCCGGCCACGACGAGGTCCACCTGAGCACCTCGCCGAACTACCACACGGCAGTCACGACGTTCGCGGGCAACGCGCTGCACATGAAGCACACGGTCGTCTGTATGGACAAGTGGGACCCGGAGGAAACGCTGCGGCTCATCGAGCGCTACGGCTGCTCGCACACCCACATGGTCCCGACGCAGTTCATCCGGATGCTGCAGCTGCCCGACGAGGTCAAGCAGCAGTACGACCTGTCGGCGATGAAGTGGGCGATCCACGCGGCCGCGCCGTGCCCGGTCGACACCAAGCGCAAGATGCTCGAGTGGTGGGGTCCCGTGATCTGGGAGTACTACGCGGCGACCGAAGGTGGCGGCACCCTCGCGCCGCCCGACGAATGGCTCAAGTACCCGGGCACGGTCGGGCGGGTGTGGCCGAACTCCGAGCTCAAGATCACCGACGACGACGGCAACGTCATGCCCACCGGCGAGCCGGGCACCGTTTGGATGCGCATGGGTGCGGGCCGCACGTTCGAGTACAAGGGTGACGACGAGAAGACGAAGGAGTCGCACGACGACGAAGGCTTCTTCACCGTCGGCGACATCGGCTATCTGAACGACGACGGGTACCTGTTCCTCTGTGACCGCAAGAGCGACATGATCATCGCGGGCGGGATCAACATCTATCCGGCCGAGATCGAAGGTTGCATCCAGGAGCACCCGCAGGTCGCCGACATAGCGGTGTTCGGTATCCCCGATCCCGAGATGGGCGAGCAGATCAAGGCGGTCGTCCAACCGTTGCCGGGCGTCGCGGGCGACGACGCCTTGCGCACGTCGATCATGGAGCACGTGCAAAGCCGCCTCGGCAAGTACAAATGGCCGCGCAGCATCGACTTCATGGACGAACTGCCGCGCGAGCCCACCGGCAAGCTGTTGAAGCGCACGTTGCGCGACCCGTACTGGGAAGGACGCGACCGCGCGATCTAGCGCGACGTCTCGCTGAAGCCTGGGCGCAGAAGCTTGGGCGGCCGCACGTACAAGGAGCACTGTTGACCGACGTCTTTACGGCCCATCACGTCATCGAGTATCCGGGCGGTTACACGCGCTCGGTCGGGCCCGTCATCGGGCGGTTTCTCACCGGGCTGCGCGACGGCCGGATCCTCGCGGTGCGTCTCACCGACGGTCGCGTCCTCGTGCCGCCGACCGAGTACGACCCGGCGACCAGCGCGGAAGTGGCAGCCGTTGGCGACCATTGGATCGAGGTCGGACCCCGCGGGACGGTGCAAGCGTTCACCTGGGTGTCGCAACCGCGTCCGGGCAAGCACATGCTCGACAAGCCGTTCGCGTTCGCGCTCATCCGTCCCGAAGGCGCCGACACCGCGATGTTGCACGTCGTCGACTGTGGTCGCGCCGATGCGATCCGGGTCGGTTTGCGGGTCGCGCCGAGATGGCGCGCCGAGCGCATCGGTTCGGTCACCGACATCGAGGCGTGGCTTCCGCTCGGCGACGGCGAGGAACCGACGCCCGCACCGCTGCACGTCCCTCCGGAAGACGAGCAGCCGGTCACCGGCATCACCGTGCCGATCAGGCTCGAGTACGAGCTCACCGCGGGGGTCGCGACGACGCGCTACCTCAAAGGTCTGGGCGCGGGAAAGATCATCGGCGGACGGGCGCCGTCCAGCGACGACGTATACGCGGCGTCGCGTGGCACCGACCCGAAGTCGGGCGAGGCGACGTCGATCGAGGTGGAGGTGCGCGACACCGGCGTGATCACCACCTTCTGCGTGGTGAACGTGCCCGGCTTGTCGGAGCTCGCGCCTGAGATCCCGTACGTATCCGCTCAGATCCTGCTCGACGGCGCCAACAACACGTTCTTCGGTCTCATCCGCGGCTGTGCGGTGGAGGACGTACACATGGGTCAGCGCGTCAAGGCCCATTGGGCCGACGAGCTGAAGCCCGACCACACGTCGATCCAATGGTTCGAGCCCACGGGTGAGTCCGACGCCCCGTACGAGCACTACAAGGATTACCTCTGATGAGAGACGTCGCGGTGGTCTCGTTCGTGTGCAGCACGGTCGCACTCGACGCGGTGCACAACGAGACCGAGATGATCGTGCCCGTGTTGCACGAGGCGATTGCACACTCGGGTGTTGCGAAGGACGAGATCGGCTTCGTCTGCTCCGGCAGCCTCGACTACCTACAGGGCGGGCCGTTCGCCTTCGTTTCGGGGCTCGACGCGGTGGGCGCGTGGCCACCGGTGCGTGAGAGTCACGTCGAGATGGACGCGGCATGGGCGCTGTACGAGGCGTGGGTCGCGATCCAGACCGGCGAGGTCGACACCGCGCTCGTGTACGGCTTCGGGAAGTCGTCGCCCGGCGACGTGCACGAGATCATGGCCTTGCAGGTCGACCCTTACTACGCGCTGCCGCTCTGGCCGTCGATGGTCGACATGGCCGCGCTGCAAGCGTGCGCGTTCATCGAGGCCGACGGAGCGACCGAGGAGGATCTCGCCGAGGTCGCAGCCCGTTCTCAGCGGAACGCGCGGCAGAACCCGAGCGCGCTGCGGAAGGGCGACGTCAGCGCGGACGACGTGCTCGCCCAGCCGCTCACGCACCCTCCGTTGCGCGACGCCGACATCTTCCCGATAACCGACGGCTCTGCCGCGATCGTGATCGCGGCCGGCGACGTCGCCCGCCGGGTGTCGAAGCGTCCCGCGTGGATCCGAGGCATCGAGCATCGCATCGAGGCGCACGGGCTCGGCGTGCGCGACCTCACTCACTCCGAATCGACGCGGGCGGCCGGAGTCGCGGCCGGCGCGTCGACGGGCAAGATCGACGTGGCCGAGCTGCACGCGCAGTTCAGCCACGAGGAGCTGATCCTCGCCGAGGCACTCGGGCTCGATGGCGCGCAGACGAGCATCAACCCGTCGGGCGGTGCACTGGCGGCGAACCCGATCATGTCGGCCGGGCTCGTGCGCATCGGCGAGGTCGCGCAGCGGATCACGAACGGCGAAGCCGACCGCGGGCTCGCGCACGCGACCAGTGGTCCGTGCCTGCAACACAACATGGTGTGCGTCCTGGAGGGTGAGTAGAGGCGTGCGGACGAGACGCAGCGGAGCAAGTCGGAGGGAGCAGTAGTCCAGTGCGGACGAGACGCAGCGGAGCAAGTCGGAGGGAGCAGTAGTCCAGTGCGGACGAGACGCAGCGGAGCAAGTCGGAGGGAGCTGTAGTAATGGCAGGCAAGCGCGTTGCGGTCGTCGGTGTCGGGCAGACCGTGCATCGCACGGCGCGCAAGGACGTGTCGATGGCGGGCCTCGTGCGCGAAGCCGCGCAGGAGGCGCTCGACGACGCAGGCATGACCTGGAGCGATATCGACGCCGTGGTCATCGGCAAGGCGCCCGACATGTTCGAAGGCGTCGCGATGCCGGAGCTGTATCTCGCCGACGCGCTCGGGGCCGTCGGCAAACCGATGATGCGCGTGCACACTGCCGGGTCGGTGGGCGGATCCACGAGCATCGTCGCGGCCAAGCTCGTCGCCGCGGGGCTGCATGAGCGCGTGCTCACCGTCGCGTACGAGAAGCAATCGGAGAGCAACGCCACGTGGGGCCTCTCGGTACCCATGCCGTTCGCGGCTCCGCTCGTCGCAGGCGCCGGCGGCTACTTCGCACCCCTCATCCGCGCCTACATGTACCGATCGGGTGCACCGCGCCACATCGGCCATCTCGTCGCGGTCAAAGACCGGCGCGCCGCGCTGCGCAACCCCAAGGCCCACCTGCACATCCCCGACATCGATCTGAAGATGGTCGAGGAATCGTTCCTGTTGTGGGACCCGCTTCGTTACCTCGACGTGTGCCCGAGCTCCGATGGCGCGATGGCGATGGTTCTCGGCAGCGAGCGCGTCGCCGATGGGTCGGCCGCGCCGGTCGCGTGGGTCCACGGCATGGCGATGCGCAGCGAGCCGACGATGTTCGCCCGGCGCGATCAGGTGAATCCGCAGGCCGGGAAGGATTGCGCGGCCGACCTGTACGCGCAGGCCGGCATCACTCACCCGCGCCGCGACTTCGACTGCGCCGAGGTGTACGTGCCGTTCTCGTGGTACGAGCCGATGTGGCTCGAGAACCTCGGGTTCTGTGCGGAGGGCGACGGCTGGAAGCTCACGGAGGAAGGCGCGACCGGACCCGACGGCGACATCCCGTGGAACATGTCGGGGGGTGTGCTCTCGTCGAACCCGATCGGCGCGTCGGGCATGGTGCGTTTTGGAGAAGCCGCGCAGCAGGTGCGCGGGCGCGCGGGCGACTACCAGGTCGAGTTGAAGTCGGGTCGCGCCCTCGGCCAGGCGTACGGCGGCGGGTCACAATTCTTTTCGATGTGGGTGGTCGGGAACCAGAAGCCGGCATGAGCACGAACGTCGATCGCGTACGCGAGGTCATGCGACTCGCCGACGAGATGAGGGTCGACGAGTTGGTCGAGCTCTTCGCCGACGACGCGGTGATGGAGCTGCCCTTCGCGCCGGGGCAGATGGCTCGGCGCCACGTCGGGAAGGCCGCGATCGGAGAGTTCCAACGGTTCGCGCGTGACGCGTTCAGCCGGTTCTCGATGATCGTCGACGCGATCCACGAGACGACCGATCCGAAGGTCGTCGTCGCCGAGCACCGCAGCGACGCCGTGGTCGCCGCGAACGGCCGGCCGTACTGCAACCAGTACGTCACATTCTTCAGATTCGACGACGACGGCCGGATTACGAGCTGGCGCGAGTACTACGACGCGGGCGTCGTCGTGCGGGCGTTCCGGCGAGATGATGCGGGCCGCAGAACGCACGGAGCCGTGTAGCTTGCCCACGACGATCGAGGGAGAGACGCAATGCAGTTGAGCGACATCGACCTGCTGGACCGCGATCGGTTCACCCAGGGCGTGCCCCACGAATGGTTCACCTACCTGCGAGCCAACGCTCCCGTGTACAAGCACCCGGAGCCCGACGGTCCCGGCTTCTGGGTGATCACCAAGTACGACGACGTGGTCGCCGTCGGGCGCGACGGCGCGACCTACTCGTCCGATCAAAAGCGCGGTGGCGTGGTCGTGCTCGAGGAGCAGCCCGATATGAACTTCGAGCAGGGGGGCAACCTCATGCTCACGATGGACGCGCCGGAGCACACTCGCTACCGCAAGCTCGTCAACCGCGGTTTCACCCCGCGCCAGATGCGAATGCTCGAGCCGCACATCCGCGAGCTCACGAGCAAGATCATCGACGAGGTGATCGAGCAGGGTGGTTGCGACTACGTCGTCGACGTTGCGGCCGAGGTGCCGCTTCAGGTGATCGCGGAGATGCTCGGTGTGCCCCAGGCGGATCGGCACAAGTTGTTCGAGTGGAGCAACCGCATGATCGGTTCCGAGGACCCTGAGTACTTGGTCTCGCAAGAGGAGGTCATGAACGCGCAGGTCGAGATGTTCATGTACGCGAACGAGCTCGCGACGCAGCGGCGCGAAGTGCCCCGTGACGACATCATCAGCGCGCTGCTCGATGCCGAGGTCGACGGCGACAAGCTCAGCGAGATGGACTTCAACCTCTTCTTCTTGCTCATCGCGGTGGCGGGCAACGAGACGACGCGAAACTCGATCTCGCACGGAATCAAGGCGTTCTGCGACTTTCCCGAGCAATACCAGTTGCTGGTCGACGATCCGTCGCGCGCGCAGTCCGCGACCGACGAGATCGTCCGGTGGGCGTCGCCGGTCATGTACTTCCGGCGCAACGTCACGCGCGACACGGTCCTGCGCGGTCAGGAGCTGAAGGAAGGCGACAAGGTCAGCATCTGGTACATCTCTGCCAACCGCGACGAGGACGTGTTCGACCGACCGTTCGAGTTCGACATCCTCCGCAGCCCGAACGAGCACGTCGGCTTCGGCGGCGGGGGACCGCACCACTGCCTCGGGATGAACCTCGCCCGGATGGAGATCTACGTGCTGCTCGAGGAGATGGCGAAACGGATTCCGACGCTCGCGCGCACCGGCGACGCGGAGCCGCTCCGGTCGAACTTCATCGCCGGCATCAAGCACATGCCGGTGAAGTACCCGCCCGGCGAGCGCGTCTGCCCGGTCGCCGGGTCATGAGCGAGCATCGGTTCCGGTTCGGGGTCGAGGTCCACGGTCCGCTCGACGGGCGAACGTGGTCCGACACCGTCCGCGAGCTCGAGGCGCTCGGTTACTCGACGCTGTTCGTCCCCGATCACTTCGACGAGGGTCTCGGACCGATTGCGGCGATGGCGGCCGCGGCCGCGGTCACGACGACATTGAAGGTCGGGGCGCTCGTCTTCGACTGCGACTACCGCCACCCGGCGGTGCTCGCGCGCGAGCTCGCGTCGATCGACCTGCTGTCGGAAGGCCGGCTCGAGGTCGGTCTCGGCGCGGGTTGGAAGAAGCTCGACTACGACCGTTCGGGCATATCGATGGACGCGCCCAAAGTGCGTGTCGACCGGATGATCGAGTGCACGAAGATACTGAAGGCGCTCTTCGCCGAAGAGCTCGTGAATTTCGCGGGCGAGCACTTCCGCATCACCGACATGCCCGGCACACCGCGTCCGTACACGCCGGGCGGTCCGCCGTTCATCATCGGCGGCGGCGCCAAGAGGGTTCTGCGCTTCGCCGGCTCGATCGCCGACATCGTCGGGGTGAACGCGTCGATCCATTCGGGCGAGGTCGATACCGATGCCGCCCACGACGCGCTGCCGGAGCGCATCGACCAGAAGGTCGAGTGGCTGCGCGAAGGCGCGGGCGCGCGTTTCGATCAGCTCGAGATGAACGCGTGGCTCGCGACAGCCGAGGTAACCGACGACACCGCTGCGGTCGGCGAGGTGATGGGCCAGCTCTTCCGCGCCGACCCGAAGGACGTGCTCGCCTCGCCCCTCACGCTCATCGGTTCGCTGTCCGAGTGCGCCGATCGTCTGCGCGACCGCCGTGAGCGCTGGGGCTACACATACACCGTGGTCCCGGGCGACAAGGCCCACGATCTCGCGCCCCTCGTGGCCGAGCTCACAGGAACGTAAGGGTCCGGGTTGGAGATCTCGTGCGCGTTCCCGCCGGGACCGGGCGTCGTCGACCACATCGTGGAGGCCGAGCGGCTCGGCTATGAGCGCGCGTGGCTGTTCGACTCGCCCGCGCTTTACGGCGACATCTGGGTGATCGCCGCGCTCGCGGCGGAGCGAACATCACGCATCGCGCTCGGACCGGCGGTGCTCGTTCCCAACCTGCGGCACCCGCTCGCACAGGCGAGTGCCATCGCGACGCTCGAGCAGCTTGCGCCGGGGCGCGTGGCCGTCGCGATCGGCACCGGCTTCACCGGTCGCATGGCGATGGGGCAAAAGCCGCTCACCTGGGCCTGGACACGCCGGTACATCGAGCAGCTGCGAGCGCTGTTGCGGGGCGAGAAGGTCGACGTCGACGGCGCGATCGTGCAGATGCTGCACGGGCCCGAGTTCGCGCCCGCGCGTCCGATCCGCACGCCGATCGTCATCGCCGCGAACGGGCCGAAGGGACTGGCGGTCGCACGCGAGCTCGGCGACGGCGTGATGACGATCGGCAGCGGCGATCAGGAGTTCGACTGGTGCTCGGTGCTCGCGTTCGGCACGGTGCTCGACGACGGCGAGAGCGCGGGCTCCGAGCGCGCGCTCGCGGCCGCCGGCCCCGGGCTCACGGTGGTGTACCACGCCATGTACGAGGGAGACCCCGCATCGGTCGACGCGCTGCCGGGCGGTGTCGAGTGGCGAAAACGGTTGGACGAGATTCCCGAAAACGTTCGCCATCTCGCGGTGCACGAGGA
>JALYLU010000056.1 GCA_030774075.1 Actinomycetota bacterium
GGCGCAACTGGTGCGACGGGCGTGACCAACTCGCACCGCGCGTCGCCGCCCGGTAAAACGCACCAGCCATGACCGCTGCACGGGTGCCCTCACAATGATGTGAGGGCACCCGAACGGTTCGCCGGCATGGGCGGGAGCCGGCGGGCCGGTTCGCGGGTTCGGTCGCGTAACGTCCATGCGGTGACCGCAATGCTGGGTACCTTCGTCATGCGTTTCGATCTGCGCGCGCCGGCGTTCGGTGCTCCCATCGCCGACTTGTACGCGGCCGCGCTCGACATGGCGACCTGGGGCGAGGAGCACGGCTTCACTGCGGTCGTCGTGTCGGAGCACCACGCCACCGACGACGGATACCTTCCGGCTCCACTCGTGGTCGCGTCGGCCCTGGCGGCGCGCACGAAGCAGATCGCGATCAGCGTCGCCGCGTTGCTGGTGCCGCTCTACGATCCGGTAAAGCTCGCGGAGGACATTGCGGTGCTCGACCACGTCAGCCGCGGGCGGGTCTCGTACGTTGCGGGGCTCGGATATCGGCCTGCCGAGTACGCATCGCTGGGGCGACCGTTCGCCGACCGGGCGCGCGACATGGAGGCCGCGATCGCGTTGATGCGACGGGCGTGGAAGGGCGAACCGTTCGAGCACGAGGGCCGGGTCGTGCACGTGCGACCCACGCCGTACACGCAACCACATCCGCTCTTCTGCTACGGCGGCGGATCGCTAGCGGCGGCCCGGCGCGCGGCGCGCCTCGACATGCCGTTCTTCCCGCAATTGCGGTCCGAACGCCTCGTCGCCGAGTACGAGGCCGAACGCGCGCGGCTCGGGCTTCCGCCCGGCTTCGTCATCAGCCCGAGCGCGGGACCGTTGAATGTGTTCGTTTCCGAGGACCCCGATCGCACCTGGGCGCGGATCGGCGAGCACCTCCTCCACGACGCCCGCAGCTATGCGCAATGGCAACTCGACGCGCACATGGATTCCGCGGCACTCGATACCGCGACGACCGTCGACGAGCTGCGGCGGAACGACGTATACACCGTTGTGACGCCCGACGAGTGCGCGACCCTCGTCCGTACGCACGGCTCGCTCGCGCTGCACCCGCTCTGCGGTGGCATCCTACCGCACATCGCATGGCAGTCACTCGAGCTGGTCGCCGCGAAAGTGCAGCCCCAGCTCCTCGGTTGAAGACATGGGGCGCCGGTGCGGTTACGACTCCTGAGCGCGTAGCCTGCACGTCCATGGCGCGCGCGCCCTTCGACCTCGAGTACAAGTGGCTCGTCGCCATCGTGTTCGTGTGCGGGATGTTCATGGACATCATGGACACGACGATCGTCTTCGTCGCCACGCCCACGCTCGCGCGCGATTTCCACGCGACCCAGACCTCTATCGAATGGGTCGTGCTCGGCTATCTGCTGTCGCTCGCGATCTGGATTCCGGCCTCGGGTTGGATCGGCGACCGGATCGGCACCAAAAAAGTCTTCCTGTTCGCGCTCGCGATGTTCACACTCGCGTCCGCGTTGTGCGGCCAGGCACACAGCCTGAACGAGCTCGTCGCGTTCCGGGTGTTGCAGGGTGTCGGCGGCGGCATGCTGACGCCGGTCGGAACCGCCATGCTGTTCCGCGCGTTCCCGCCGGTCGAGCGGGCGAAGGCATCGACCGTACTGATCATTCCCACCGTTCTCGCGCCCGCGCTGGGCCCGATCATCGGCGGCTGGCTCGTCACCGATGTGTCCTGGCGGTGGATCTTCTACGTCAACCTGCCGGTCGGGGTGATCGGCTTCGTCCTCGGTGCGCTCTACCTGCGCGAGCACCGCGAAGGTACGGCCGGCCCCTTCGACCTCGGCGGGTTCTTGCTGTCCGGCGCCGGCTTGGCGCTCGTGCTCTACGCGCTCTCGGAAGGCCCGTTGAAAGGATGGCGATCGGCAACCGTGCTCTCGACCGGCGTCGTCGGCCTACTGCTGTTCGCACTCTTGGTAGTGGTCGAGAACCGGGTCGAGGCGCCGATGCTGACGCTGCGGTTGTATCGAGAACGCATGTTCCGCAACGCGAACATCGTCCTCACGCTGGTGTACGGGAGCTTCGCCGGCGTCTTGTACATCCTGCCACTTTTCATGCAGGACCTGCGCGGTCTGAGTGCGCTGCAATCGGGTTTGACCACGTTCCCACAGGCGATCGGCGTGATCATCTCGAGCCAACTCGTCGGTCGTCTTTACCATCGCGTCGGGCCGCGCCGCCTCATCATCTGGGGAATGGTCGGCATGGCCGCCGTGACGATGCTGCTCGCCGTCGTCGGGCTGCACACCGACCTGTGGTGGGTCCGGCTGATCATGTTCGGTCGCGGCATCTGCATGGCGTTCGCGTTCGTGCCATTGCAGGCGGCGACGTACGCGAACATCACGCCCGAGGACACCGGACGAGCGTCGGCGATCTACTCCACGCAACGGCAGGTCGCAGCCGCACTCGGCGTCGGCGCGCTGCTGACCGTGCTGCTGTCGGGCGCGAAGACGGCGGCCGGCCCCGCACTCTCGGCGTATCACACGACGTTCTTCGTGGGCGCGCTCCTGGTCGTGGTCGCGGCAATGACCGGATTGCTGATTCGCGACGAGGATGCGGCGTCGACGCGGGAAGGCCATCAACGCGCGCCCGACAGCTCGCCGCTCGGGGTCGGCGGCGACTGAGCACTCGTTTCGGTTCAGCGCTCGTCGAGCCAGCGGTGCGCGGGGTCTTCGTAGATGGCGAGCTGGCGGTGCTCTCCGGCCAGCGCCCACAGGTAGTAGAGGCGATAGCCCGGCGCCGCGCACACGGGGTGGTAGCCGCGCGGGATGCCGACGATGCTGCCGTGGCGGAGGAACACGGCCCGGGCGTCGCCGTCGACCTCGTACAAGCCCTGGAAGCCGAAGCCGTCGGGCCGGTCGAAGCGGTAGTAGTAGACCTCCTCGAGCACCGGCTCGCCGTCCGCGCCGTCGTGCTTGTGCGGCGGGAACGACGACCATTGACCGGGCTGGTTGAACGTCTCGCCGACGAGGAGATGGCGAGCGGGAACCCCGTCGGCGATCACGTCGTGCACGTCGCGTTGCCAGCCGGGCTTGCCCCGTGGATGCACGACGACGTCATCGGGGTGCACGACGGTCGGCGCGTCGCCACTCGATGTGTTGGAGGGCGATGCGAGCGCGTAACCGAGGGTCGCCGCGAGCGCGAGCTCCACGTCGCTGCTCGCGTCGACGGTGACCGACGAACCGGGCGGGAGATACACCGCCGACGCGCGCTGCTCGAACACCGAGGTGCGCTTCACGGGTTCGCCGTCGAAGGCAACGACGCCCTCGAGCAGCACGAGCGCGGCTTCCTGTCCCGGGAGAGAAGCGACGATCCGGGTCTCGCCCGCGGCGAGCGAAACGACCTCGAGTTGAACGTGGGCGCCGCGATACGCGGCGTCGGTCACGGTGCGGTCTCCAGGTAGCGCGTCAGCACGACCGAGGAGATGTCGTGGTAGCCCGCGATCTCGAGCTGAGCGAACGCGCTGATCGCTTGCTCGTGGGCCACGAGCGCGGCGAGCACAGGATCACGCGGGTCGGGTGCCCGCTCGCGCAGTCTCACGAAGTTCGCAAGGAACTGCGGGAGCGCGTCGAACAGCGCCTTCACGAAGCCGTCCCAGCTCCCGCCGGCCGAGCCCATCTCGCGGCCGAGGCGTCGCGTCTCGTCTTCGTCGCCGACGTCGATCCCGGCTGCGTCGACGAGCGGACGCAGCGCGGCGGCGGTACGGGCCTCGATGTTCGCGAGCGTCTGCAACGTGTCGCGGTGTTCGCGCCAGTCGTCGCGGGCGGCCATCTCGGAGAAGATGGCGTCGCCGAACAGCTCCCCCTTGTACGCGTCGAGGAGCAATTGTTCGTAGTCGCTCATCGCCGGACTCCGATCGCGTGCGGGTTGCCCGGCGGCGGCAGCGGATGACGGAAGAGCTGGGCGGCGTTCTCGTGGCTGATCTTCGCGATCTCGTCGTCCGTGAGGCCGCCGAACACGTCGGCGAACACCTGCTGCGTGTCCGGCCAGGTGCCATCGCCGTGCGGGTAATCGGACTCGAACGTGATGTGGTCGATACCAACGGTATGCCGGGTGCTCAACGTCGACGGGTCGTCGATCGTCGAGAACCAGAAGTTGCGGTGCAGCACTTCGGCCGGGCGGAGCTCGCCGGGGAAGTAGTCGCCGTACCCCGAGCGATCGACGATGTTCTCGAGCCGGTCGTGCAGCATCGCGACCCAGCCGATGCCGCCCTCGCTCATGATGATCTTCAGGTCGGCATACTCCGCCGGGTACCGTGACCAGAGCCACTCCGCGCACGCGCTCAGCGACAGCTGACCGAACAAGGTCGCGCCGAGGGGAACCATCGGTGCGCCCGGCGGCATGTCGGCCACGCCGGTCGACCCGACGTGCAGGCACACAACCGTTCCCGTGTCGGCGCACGCGGCGATGATCGGGTCCCACCACTTCGAGAAGATCGGCTCCATGCCGATGCGATGCGGCATCTCCGGCAGCGTCACCGCGGTGAAACCGCGCGCCGCGTTCCGCCGGATCTCCTTGGCGCCCTCGTCGGGATCGGCGAGGAACGTGATGCCCATCGGAACGATCCGGTCGGGGTGCTTCGTGAACCATTCGTCGTGGAACCAGTCGTTCCACGCGCGCGTCACGGCGAGACCGAGCTCGGGATCGCTACATCGTGAGAAGACCGATCCGCAGAAGCCCGTGATCTGCGACGGAAAGTTGACCGATGCCCAGATGCCGTTGATGTCCATGTCGCGTATCCGCGCGTCGACGTCGTAGCAGCCGGGTCGCATCTCTTCGAAGCGGGTCGGCTCGACCTTCCAGTCCTCGCGCTTGCGCCCGACGACCGCGTTCAGACCGACCTGGAAGTACACCTTGCCGTCGAAGTGCCATACCTCGTGGCCCTCTTCGGTCTCGACGACCTTGGGCGCGAGGTCCTGCAGCTTGGCCGGGAGCCGGCCGTCGAACATGCCGGGCGGCTCGACCAGATGATCGTCGGTGGAGAACAGCGTGTACCGGATCGGCCGCGGTTCGGGATCGTCTTCGAGGCCGTGCGTCTCGCTCTTGCGCCAGTTGAGCCGGATGGCGGGGCTGACAGCCATGCCGGCAAGGGTACGTGTGTTGGACATGAACGCGAAAGGAGCGCGCCGGGCGATGCCGACGCGCTCCTCGCGGATTGCGCTATTACTCCTTGACCCACTCGGCGTCGATCGTGAGCTTGATCTTGTCGCCCACGAGCACGCCGCCGGTTTCGAGCGCGACGTTCCACGTGAGACCCCAGTCCTTGCGGTTGATCTCGGTCTCGGCGGTGAAGCCCACTCGAGTGTCGCCCCAGGGCGACTCCTGCGAACCGAGGTACTCGCCCTGCAACGTGACGGGTCGCGTCGAGTCGCGCACAGTGAGCTCGCCCTCCAGCGTGAACTCGCCGTCGCCACGGTCGTGCACCCTGGTCGAGCGGAAGCTGACGGTGGGGTACTGCTCGGCGTCGAAGAAGTCGGCCGAGCGCAGGTGCTCGTCACGCTTCGGGTCGCCGCTGTCGACGGCCGAAACGTCGATCGTCGCCTCGACGGACGACTGCGTCGGGTCTTCGGCGATGTCGAGGTGGCCGGCAGTGACGGGGAAGCGGCCGCGGACCTTGGTAACCATGAGATGCCGGGCGCTGAAGGACACGTGCGAGTGGCTCTGGTCGAGCGCGTACGATCCGGCGGCCGGGGCATTGCGAAGGGCTGTGGACGGGGTGGTGCTCATGAGGGGCTCCTAGGTGGTTGTCAGCGCAATCTTTGCTACCGCAATGATATACTCAATGCTTGCAGACGCAAGAACATTCCCGGGCGACAGGTAGGATTTCGACATGAGCGAGCCCGCCGTGCGGTGGCTCACCGAACCGGAGATGCTGGCCTGGCGGAACCTCGTTCACGCCACCACCGGCCTGCTCGCGATGCTCGACAACGACCTGCGGGCCGAGCACGGCCTGACCTTTGGGGACTACGAGGTGCTGGTCCACCTCTCGGAGGAGCCCGGCCGTGCGATCCGCATGAGCGAGCTCGCCGGCCGGTTGCACCTCTCGCCGAGCGGCATCACCCGGCGGATCGACGGACTCGTGAAGATCGGCCTCGTCGAGCGCCGCCCGTGCCCGAACGATCGCCGGGGCTCGAACGCGGTGCTGACGCCGCTCGGGATGAAGACCCTCGACACGGTCGCGCCCACGCACCTGCGTGGCGTGCGCGAGTACTTCATCGATCGGCTGAGCGATCGCCAGCTCGCCGAGCTCGCGGCCGCGCTCTCGTCGATCGCCGTCGACGAGCTCCGCGCCGCCGGCGGCTGCGACGGAGAGGCCGACTCGGCCGAGGGTTCTTGACCGATCAGGCTTCGCGGCGCGTGCGCGCCGCCGGGTCCTGCTTGTAGAAGTCGCGCATGACCTCGTAGAGCCTCGGCTCGTGATGTTCGAGCGCGACCGGCACGTCGAAGAATGCCTCGGTCGCCACGGCGAAGAACTCGGCGGGGTTGGTCGCGCCGTAGGGCTGGAGCGGCGGACGCGCGATGCCGTCGCGCAGCGCTCCGTACGCCTCGGTGCACACCTCGACCCACCGGTCGAAGTCGCCGCGGTGTTCCAACGGTGGTGTGCCGTCGAGGAGGTTGTCGAGCATGTCGAGCTTGTGCGCGAATTCGTGAAACACCACGTTCTGCCCGCGCCCGGGATTCCGCGCGGCCTCGCGCGCTTCATCCCACGCGAGCAACACGGGACCCCGGCGACCATGCGCTTCGCCGAGCACGGGGACGACACCGTCGGTCACGGTTCCGCGCACGGGACCGGCGTACACCCCGCGCGATTGCATCGCCGTTGGATACACGATGATCGCGCTCACCTCTCGATATTCGTCGACGCTCAGGCGAAGCACGAGCAGCGCGGCCTGAGTCGCGAGCGTCACGGTGATCTCGTCGGCGAGACCGAATCCCTGCGCGGCCTCCCAGTGCTTGTGCCGGAGCAGCCAGTCGCTCGTCGCCTCGAGGCGCGTGCGCTCGTCGTCGTTCAGCTGACGCCACACCGCGACGTGCTCCTCGACGATGTCCACCCAATCGTCGGGCAATCCTCTCCGCCGGTGCAGCACCGGATGGAGTCGAGCACGTTCACACGACGCAACACCAACGGCGACAGGTACCCTCGTGGCATGACCGGCGTCGAGGTGTTCGTGGATCCGAGTTGCCCGTGGGCGTGGATTACCAGTCGGTGGATCAAGGACGTGGCGCCGCAGCGTGATCTCGAGGTGACGTGGCGGTCGTACTGTCTCGAGATCCGCGACGACTACGGCGTGGCCCCCACCATTTCGGAGAAGTACCGGGAGACCGCGATCACTGCCCACGCCCTCTCGCACCGGATGCTGCGGATCTTCGAAGCCGCCCGGGCCCGGGCCGGCGAAGAGGCCGTCGACGCGCTCCTCACCGAGTGGGGCCGCGTGTTCTTCGTGGATGGTGCACCACGCGACGACGGGCTTCTCTCGGAGTGTCTGGCCGCGTGTGGCCTCGATCTCGATCTCCTCGAGGCGGCGGATGACGAGAAGTGGGACGCCCCGATTGTCGAGGCCATGCAGGTCGCCTACGCGTTCGGTGGGCCGAAGACCCAGACGCCGACGATCGTCGTGCGCGCCGATCCGCCGCACGGCTTCAAGGGTCCGGTGATGGCGCCGGCCCCGACCGGCGCAGCCGCGCTCCGGCTGTGGGACGCCATCCAGGTGATCTCCCAGGAACCCGGGTTCTTCGAGATCACGCGACCCCGCGCCAACCGACCGCGGCCGCCCGCACTCGGCTGAACCTGTCGGAGGTCAGACCGCGTCGCGCAGACGCCCATAGACGACCACGTCTCTCCACCGGCCACCGCGGAAGCCTGCCTCGCGCAGCAACCCCTCGCGGCGGAATCCCGCCTTCTCGAGCGACCTCTGCTCGGCCACGTTGTCCGCTTCGGTGTAGGCGCAGAGCCGATGCACCGTCGTCGTGTCGAACAAGTGCTCCGCGAGCAGGCGTTGCGCCGCGGTGCCGGCACCTCGGCCCCGATGCTCGGGCGCCAGTAACACCCCGATCTCCCAGGTGAGGCCTGCCCGACCGAAGAGGTTGGGGTCGCGCCACATCACCCATCCGAGGGCCGTCTCGTCTGGTGCGGCGACGACCAGCTGATGTGGATCCTTGCCGAGAAAGCCGTCCTCCTCGAAGCGGCGCCGGAGGTCGTCCGGCGATTTGTACCCGCTCCATTCGTACGGCGAAGAGAACGCGGGATCGGTCGCAAACCGGGCCACCAGGTCCAGGTCGGCTTCCCGGAAAGGCCGCAGCTGCACCGCGAGGCCCGTCACGTATGCCCAGGTTCGGTACTCCGTGTCGAAGAATCTCGCGAAGAATCTTCAAGACGGAGTTGAGCGGCGAGGTGGTGAGTCAGCGGCTGCCCGACCGCCGCCATCCTCAGCGCATAGCTCAGCACCCCTCCATCGAGGACGAGGTCGCGCTCGATCGCGGTCACGGCTTTCGCCGAGCCGCTTCGACCGACCGTCGTCGAGCACAACCGCATCGTCGTGCCGTCGAACCTGCCCTCGGCAACCTCGACGACGCCGGTCGGGTGTGCGACCACGAGCTCGACCCGGCCGGGCTCGGGAACGCGCCAGTACCCACTCTCGGCGTGAAGTGGTCGGCCGTCGGCGCAGTGACGTGTGCGTTGTGTGTAGACGAGAAACGGCTTGCCGACATGGGTGAAGGTGACTGTCTCGTCGTAGTCGAATGGCTCGATCGTCGGATACTCCCCGTGGCCTCGTCCCGACCAGGTTCCGAGTAACGGAGCCAACGAAGCGACATCGGGGTGCAAAACCGGTTCCACTATTCGAGCTCGGGATTGAGGCCGAGCGAGATGCGACCGATGAACTCGTGCGCTTCGTTCGGTGAGTAGGGCTGCATGAAGGGTCCCGCGCGCACATCGCGGTAGAGGCGCGCGAGTGGACTTGCCGTCATGTAGCCGAACCCGCCCGACAACGTCAGAGCGCGATCGACGATGTCGATGGCCTTGCGGTTCACGACCAGCTTGGCGCATTGGAACTGGTGATTGACCTCGTGGAGGAGATCCAACGTCGCGTCGGTCGTCGATCCGTCGCAAACGACCTCGTCTATCAAGGTGGTCGTTCGTTCGAGCAACGCACGGATCGTCGCCAGGTCGACGTCGATCTCGGCGACGAGGTGCTGGACGCCGTGGCGTTCGGCGAGGGGTCTGCCGCTCGGTGCCTTGGTTCGGGTCTTGACCATTTCCACGACCTGCTCGCGTGCCGCTTCCGCGATGCCGCAGAAGGCTCCCAAGAGGCCGATATTGCCCGCGGTGATGATGACCTGGGTCAACGGACCGTCGGTGCCCCAGTCGTCACCTTGGGTGAAGAACAGCGACTCGGGCACGAAGCAGTCTTTGTAGACGACGTCGTTGCTTCCCGAGGCCCGCATCCCGAGTGCGTCCCAGTTGTCCCTGATCTCTTGACCTTCGGACCCGCGAAAGACGAAGGCATTGCCCGACGCGTAGGTTCCGTCGTCGCGTGCGGTCCGGCACGATGCGAGGAAGAGATCGGCGATGGGTGACAGCGTGCCGAAGATCTTCCGGCCGTTGAGTGTCCAGCCGCCGTCGGCCTTCGTCGCTTCGAGCAAGGGGTGCGCGAGGTCGGTGCCGGGTTCGGTGTTGTTGCCCATCGCGATCGTGCCGCCGCCCAGGACGGTGAGGAGACCGTCGAGCTGCTCCGCCATGTTGGTGTCGCCGCTCTCTTTCGAGAATCGCTGGAGCCACCGCATGACGAGCGGGAAGACGAGATGCATGTTCGCGGCGATCGCGATCGATCCGTCGCCGCCTGCAAGTCGGCAGAGCCCAGCCGTCAGATCGTGCGTCGAGTTCAGACCGAGACCGCCGAACTGTTCCGGAACGGTTGCAGTCATGAAGCCGCTCTGCTTCATTGCCTCGAACGCCTCGAACGGAAAGGTTCCGTCACGGTCATGCTCGGCCGATCGCACCGCGGCCGCGGCCGCATGCGTATCGGCGAGCTCGACGAAACGCTTCCCCGCGGCTGTGCGCGGTTGCAGACGAAGATCCATTCCCGCCACCCCCTGGCCGAGCGCCCAATGTAGTAGCACGCTCCTTCTGTCGACGAGAGCATCAGAGACCCGCGCGCGACCGCCAGTGGGCATCGAGCGCGGCGCGCGCCAGCAGCTCGTGATGGTGATGCCAATCGTCACCGCGCACGTCGTCCACGGCGCGCCAGGCGAGCTCGCGGATCTCGTGCGGCTGCGGCCTCGGCCGGCCGCCCGTGATGGAGCACAGGTAGACGATCGACACCGTGCCGTGCGGGTGCATGCCCGCGCGTGCCTCGCGGAAGAACACTCCGACGAGCCGGTCGACGCGTGCCTGCACGCCGGCTTCCTCCACCAGCTCCCGCACGGCGGTCTGCTCGGGTGACTCGTTCGGGTCGACCCAGCCGGCAATCAGGCCCCACTTCTCGTCGTCGACGCGACGGGCGAGCAGGATGCGGTCGTGGTCGTCGAACACCGCGGCGTCGGCACCGACCTTGGCGGTCACGTATCCGATCTCGGTCTCGAAGCGCTCTCGGATGGCGGAGAGGTCGAGGGTCGTGCGCGCCCCGTACTGCCGTTGCGCGGTATCGAGGAGCTTCGCGTATCGCTCGCGATCGAAAGGGTTCTCGCTGAAGTGCAAACCCGTGCGCGCGATCGCCTGCACCTCGTCCAGCAGTGCGAAGACGTCGAGCGCCTGATCGTCGCTCACGGTCCTCCTGTGCCGGCCAGCCAGTCGACGACGACGCGGGCGAGCTCCGCCCCCTTGTCCTCTTGCAGGAAATGGCCGCCGCCCTCGATCGTCGTGTGCGGTTGGCCGGCGCAGCCCGGCACCTCGCGCTGAAACACGCGGTCGCCGCCGCGGGTGACGGCGTCTTGGTCCGAGAACGCGGTGAGGAACGGCTTCGGCCAGGCGCGCAGCGACTCCCACGCCTTCCGGTTGGCGACCGAAGCCGGATCGTCGGGTGTGGTCGGCACGAGCAACGGGAACTGGCGGGCTCCGGCCTTGAACGCGTCGTCGGGGAACGGCGCGTCGTACGCGGCGCTCACCGCTTCGCTCGGCGTCGTGTGACAGCCGGTGCTCAAGATGAAGCCGACTGCGAAGTCGTCGACGGTTTGCGAGAACCGCTGCCACCTGAGAAATGCCTCGCGGGGCGGCGTATCGCCCGTCGGCAGGAACGTATTCGCGACAACGACGCGAGCAAAGCGATCCGGATGTTCTCCTACCAACCGCAGGCCGATGAGGCCACCCCAGTCCTGACCGACGAGGGTGACGTCGTGCAGGTCGAGCGCATCGAACAACGCGGCGCGCATCCATTCGACGTGGCGCGCGTAGGAGTAGTCGTTGCGCTCTGTCGGTTTGTCCGAGCGGCCGAAGCCGACGAGGTCGGGCGCGATGCAGCGCAGTCCGGCATCGGTGAGGACCGGAATCATCTTCCGGTAGAGAAAGCACCAAGAGGGCTCGCCGTGCATGAGCAGCACGACCGGCGCGGTGCGCGGACCCTCGTCGAGATAGTGAACGCGCAGTTTCCCTCCCGTGCCATCACCTTCGCCGTCGTCGACCTCGACATAGTGCGGAGTGAACGGAAAGTCGGGGAGGCCGCCGAACCGGTCGTCGGGCGTGCGCAACGCCTTCATAGTGCAGCTCCTCAGGTCGTTCACCTACGATGCGAAGGCGCATGAACGTACTGCTCATCACGACCGACCAGCAACGCGCCGACACGCTCGGTGTCGAGGGCAGCCCCTTGGAAGCGACGCCGCGGCTCGACGCGTTCGCAGCACGGGGAACGCGTTACGCCGGCGCGCGCACACAGAACCCTCTCTGCCAGCCGGCGCGTGCGACGATCCTCACGGGAACGTATCCGTCGACGCACGGCGTCACGTGCAACGGAGTCGATCTGCCGTTCGACGCGGAGGAGCGTTCGATCGCGACGCTGCTGGGGCGAGCGGGCTACCGCACCGCGATCATCGGCAAGGCGCACTTCGCTTCCACTTTCCCGTTCCTGCCGACGGGACGCATCGAATCGCTCGAGGGCTCGGCCCGGGTCGATCCCGAATGGAACGGCCCGTACTTCGGCTTCGAACATGCGGAGCTCTTACTGTTCGGCCACAATCTTCGAATCGCCGACCTGATGGGACGGTGGAACTGGATCTTCGGGCCGCCACCGTTTGGCTTGCACTACGGCCGCCATCTGTTCCGCGACGGCTTCGAGCGCGGCGTCGAGCGATTGCGGCTCATGCAGCCCGAAGCCGCGGGCGCGGCGTGGGACCACACGCAAACGTGGCGAAATGCGCTGCCCGAGGAGGATCATCCGACCACGTGGGTGGCCGACCGCGCGGTCGAGTGGCTGCACGACGTCGACGGTCCGTTCTTCGGCTGGGTGAGTTTCACCGATCCGCATCACCCGATGGACCCGCCCGCGCCTTGGTGCGATCGATACGCGCCCGAGGACGCGTTGCAAGTGCTCCCAGAGGTCCATCCCGATGAGTTCGAGGGCAAGCCGCCGGTCCACAAGATGATGTCGGAGGGCTTACGCGGCCGGGCGCTCGAGTGGGCGAATCCCGGCGGCGCCACGTTGACGCGCGCCGAGCTCGCGCGCATGACGGCGGGCTACTACGGCATGGTCGCGCAGCTCGACCACGCCGTCGGTCGAGTGCTCGACGCGCTCGACGAACGCGGCCTCGCCGACGACACCCTCGTGATCGTCACGAGCGACCACGGCGAATTCCTGGGCGAGCACCAACTGATCTTCAAGGGGCCGTTCGGGTACGACTCGTTGCTGCGCGTGCCTCTGCTCGTGCGGGGCCCGGGTGTCGACGCCGGCCGCGTCGTGACCGATCCGGTGGGAACCATCGACCTCGCGCCCACGATCCTCGATGCCGCCGGCCTCGAGACCCCAGGGTGGATGGAAGGGCGGTCGCTCGCGGCACAACCACGCGAGTACGTGCTCACCGAGAACGACTTCAACATCGTCGCGTCGATCCCAATGCGCACGATCACGACCGCCCACTACAAGCTGCACCGGTACTTGGAGGCTCCGTTCGGCGAGCTCTACGACCTGCGCGCCGATCCGGGCGAAGTCGTGAATCGCTACGACGATCCGGCGTACGCGCCGGCGCGCTCTGATCTCCTGGCGCTCCTCGACGACGTGATGAACCACGAGGTGCGCAGGGAACCGACCGTCGGCCTGGTCGCGTAGTCGCCATCGTCGCCATCGTCGCCATCGTCGCCATCGTCGCCATCGTCGCCATCGTCGCC
>JALYLU010000057.1 GCA_030774075.1 Actinomycetota bacterium
CGCCCGAACCGTCCCAAGCCGATCCGCCGCCGCCCGCGTCTCCGCCTGCGGCGGGCGAGACGTGGTGGGGCAAGGCGTTCGAAGAGGACGACGAATCGGAGGAATGAGCGGGGTCAGATTCCCGGCGTGAACGTGCTTCCCGCCGGGGCGTTCGCGGTAGCGCCGTTCTCTATCGCCTCCCAGAGCATCTCCGCGATGTCCTGAACCCGAACCTCTTCGTCCTTGCCCTCGCCCTTCACGCCGTCGTCGAACATCACGTAGCAGAAGGGGCACGCGACCGCGATTCGCGACGCGCCCGTCGCGATCGCCTCCTGGCTCCGTTCGGTGTTCACCTTCTTGCCGGTGTGCTCCTCCATCCA
Source organism: Actinomycetota bacterium (assembly GCA_030774075.1). Taxonomy (GTDB): domain Bacteria; phylum Actinomycetota; class Acidimicrobiia; order IMCC26256; family PALSA-610; genus PALSA-610. Next base: position 360 of record JALYLU010000057.1, read on the forward strand.
CATGCGCGCGCCGCCCGCGCCGCAGCACATGCCCCGCGTGCCGTTGCGCGGCATCTCGACGAGGTCGATGCCGGCCAGCGACCCGACGACGCGCCGAGGTGCGAGGTAGACGTCGTTGTGCCGTCCGAGGTAGCAGGAGTCGTGGTAAGTGACGCGCTCTTCGAGCGTCGCGCCCGCGAGTGAGAGCCGTCCGTCGCGGACGAGCTCGTCGAGCAGCTGCGAATGGTGGACGACTTCGTAGTTGCCGCCGAGTTGCGGGTAGTCGTTCTTCAGCACGTTGAAGCAGTGCGGGCACTGCGTGATGATCTTCTTCACGCCCATGCCGGCGAACGTCTCGACGTTCTGCATCGCGAGCATCTGGAAGATGTACTCGTTGCCCGCGCGACGCGCCTGGTCGCCGTTGCACATCTCGCTCGGACCGAGGATCGCGAAGTCGATACCCGCGCGCTGCAACAGCTTGGCAAGGGCGCGTGACGTCTTCTTGTTGCGGTCGTCGAAGCTGCCCGCGCAACCGACGAAGTAGAGGTACTCGTGGTCGAACGCACCTCCGGGTTCGACGATCTCGACGCCTTCGAGCGAGCTCACCCAATCGCCGCGGTCGCCCTGGTTCAGGCCGTACGCGTTTGCCGAGTTCTCCATCGACCGGAACGTATTGCCGAGCTCGGCCGGGAAGTCGCTCTCCATCAGCGTGAGGTAGCGGCGCATGTCGAGGATCTTGTCGAGGATCTCGATGTTGACCGGGCAGATCTCGTCGCACGCCTTACAGCTCGTGCACGCCCAGATCTCCTCCGGCGAGACCCGTTCGAACACGCTGTCGACACCGATCGAGATGTCGCGGTCGATGCCGACGGGCGGGGATACGACCGGATCGCCCGTTGCGGCCATCACTTCGCCGACCTTCAGGACGATCTCGCGGGGGTCGAGGGGTTTGCCGGTCGCGTGCGCCGGGCACACCGACGTGCAGCGCCCGCAGACGGTGCACGCGTCGGTGTCCATCAGTTGCTTCCACGTGAAGTCCTCGATCTTCACCGCGCCGAAGCTCTCGAGCTCCGTTTCCATGAGGTTCGGCATCGGCTTCATCGCGCCCTTGGGTCGGTCGCGGTCGCTCAGGTACATGTTCATGGGCGAGGTGAACATGTGTCGCAGCTTCGTCGTCGGCAGGATCGCGAGGAAGACGAGGAACGCGACCACGTGCGCACCCCACAGCCAACGGTGCGTGATCTCGAGAGTGTGCCGCGACCACGTGTCGACGAGGTTGGCGAGCGGGTAGCCGACGAATGACCACTTCTCGATGTCGGGCTTGCCCTCCCACGCGATGCGCGCGGCTTCGACGAAGAAGCCCGAGAGCCCGATGACGAGGAACGTGCCCAGGATGAGCGCATCCTCGGGCCGCGTCTTGATGCGGATGCGGTACGGGCGTTGCACATAGCGCCGGGAGATGGCCCACACGATGCCGACGAGGAACATGAGACCCGCGATCTCCGCGCCCGCCGAGTAAGCCTCGTACGTCTGGCCGTGGAGGAACTTGAAGCGGTCGGGGAGTTGGTGGTCGGCCTCGCTGAGCACGGTCACGATGAACAGCGAGACGAATCCGAAGTAGAGGAACGAGTGCATGAGGCCGGCGGCGGGATCGCGCAGCAGCGTCTGCATCCACACGCCGCGGCGGTAGCTCTTCGCACGCTTCTCGACGTTCTTGCGCGTCGTGCGCCGGTCGTCGGGGCGGCCCCGCTCGTAGTTGCGGACGCGCAACGACGCGAGCCACGCGACGATGAACAGCATCGTGGCGACCGCGCCGTAGAAGGCCACCTTCAACGCCGTGGGCACGTTGACGAAGACCTCGCGCTGCACGGGCGAATGGTCGTGCCAGCCCGTGATCGCCGGAATGACCCCGCTCGCGATGACGAACACGAACATCGCAACGCCGACACCGAGAACGACCTGATGAGCCCTAGGCACTCGCATCGCGCCCGAAATCTACAATCCCGAACCAGTCACCCCCGAACCTGGCCGCCGCGACCGAAAATGGAGCTTCGTCGCGGCGACTGAAGCGAGGGCGAAGCGCAAGCGAAGGGAGCTCGCCGCACTTGGCGCAGCCTCACATCGCGGGCGAAGCCCGCCGCACAGCAAGCCAAGTGCAAAGGGAAACCAATTACTGAACGGATCTGGCGTCAGCCTCTCGCAGCCTGTGCGCCATGCCCGCGAGGAGCTTGCGGGCGAAGCCGGGCACCTCGTCTATGAGGCCCGCGAATTCGCGCTGGCCGAGCACGACGAGCTCCATGTCCGTCTCGGCGACAATCGTGGAGTTGCGGGGTGCTTTCTCGAGCAGCGCGAGCTCGCCGAACGCGTCGCCCGGGCCAAGGACCGCGATCTTGCGGCCGTGGCGGGACACCCGGGCCGTGCCCTCGAGAATCACGAAGAATTCGTGGCCCGTCTCACCCTCCGAGATGAGGGTCTTGCCCGCCGGGACCCGCACGTCCTCGGCCCGGCGCGCCACCAGCTGGAGGTCCTTTCGGGAGCAGGCCGCGAACAGCGGAACCTGCTGGAGGTGGTCGATGAACGCATCGCGACGAGCCATGGGGCGGAAATCTAACGGCTTGCGCCGTGCCCGTCATCTCCCGACCAGAAGCCGGTAATTTCCCGGCCTGCGGGAATCTGACAACACCATTGTCAAGTTATACCGTCGTTCGCACTCAAGTCTCACTTCTCGTGGAGGAAACCATGGCCAACGCGGTCGGTATCGACCTCGGTACAACCAACTCAGTCGTCTCGGTACTCGAGGCCGGTGAACCCGTCGTCATCCCCAACGCCGAGGGCAGCCGGACCACCCCGTCGGTGGTCGCGTTCTCGAAGACGGGTGAGGTCCTGGTCGGCGAGGTCGCCAAGCGCCAGGCGATCACCAACCCCGATCGCACGATCCGTTCCGTCAAGCGCCACATGGGCACGAACTGGACGATCGACATCGACGGCAAGGCGTACAACGCGCAGGAGATCAGCGCGCGCATCTTGCAGAAGCTGAAGCGCGACGCAGAGAGTTACCTCGGCCAGGCCGTCACCCAAGCCGTCGTCACCGTTCCGGCCTACTTCGACGACGCGCAGCGTCAAGCCACCAAGGAGGCCGGTGAGATCGCGGGCCTCGAGGTGCTGCGCATCATCAACGAGCCCACCGCGGCCGCGCTCGCGTACGGGCTCGACAAGGAAGGCAGCGACCAGACGATCCTCGTCTTCGACCTCGGCGGCGGCACGTTCGACGTTTCCGTCCTCGAGATCGGCGACGGTGTGTTCGAGGTGAAGAGCACCTCCGGGAACACGCACCTCGGTGGTGACGACTGGGACCAGCGCATCATCGACTGGATGGTCAGCGAGTTCAAGAACGCGCACGGCGTCGACCTGTCGGTCGACAAGATGGCCGCACAACGCCTGAAGGAGGCGGCCGAGAAGGCGAAGATCGAGCTCTCGACGTTGCAGGAGACCACGATCAATCTCCCGTTCGTCACCGCGACGAGCGACGGACCGTTGCACCTCGAGCTCACGCTCACCCGCGCGCGGTTCCAGGAAATGACCCGCGAGTTGCTCGACGCGTGTCGTGGTCCGTTCGAGCAGGCGATCCGCGACGCCGGATTCGACAAGTCGAAGATCGACCACGTGATCCTGGTCGGTGGCTCGACGCGTATGCCCGCGGTCACCCAGCTGGTCACCGAGCTCACCGGCAAGGAGCCGCACAAGGGTGTGAACCCCGACGAGGCGGTTGCCGCCGGTGCGGCGATCCAGGCCGGCGTGCTCAAGGGCGACGTCAAGGACATCCTGCTGCTCGACGTCACGCCGCTGTCGCTCGGCATCGAGACCCGCGGTCAGATCATGGAGAAGATCATCGAGCGCAACAGCACCATCCCGGTGAAGCGCTCGCAGGTGTTCACCACCGCCGAGGACAACCAGCCGTCGGTGGAGATCAAGGTGCTCCAGGGTGAGAGCGAGATGGCCTACCGCAACAAGCAGTTGGGCACGTTCACGCTCACCGGTTTGCCGCCGGCGCCCCGCAGCGTCCCGCAGATCGAGGTCACGTTCGACATCGACGCGAACGGCATCGTTCACGTGTCGGCCAAGGATCTCGGCACGGGCAAGGAGCAGTCGATGGTGATCTCGGGCGGCACCGCGCTCGGCAAGGACGACATCAACCAGATGATCAAGGACGCCGAGGTCCACGCGGAGGAAGATCGCAAGAAGCGCGAAGAGGCCGAGACGCGCAACACCGCCGACACCCTTGCGTGGCAGACCGAGAATCTCCTGAAGGAACAGGGCGACAAGGTGCCCGCCGACGATCGGGAGAAGATCGACGTCGCGCTGAAGAACTTGAAGGAGACGCTCGCCGGCCCCGACGTCGACGCGATCAAGCACGCGCACGAACTGCTGCTTGCGGCGAGCAACGACTTCACGCGGCGGCTGTACCAGAACGTACAGGCGCAGCAGTCGGCGGCAAGCGGTACGTCGGGTGGTGATTCGCAGGCTTCGGACGACGAGGTGGCCGACGCCGAGATCGTCGACGACGACCAGCAGAGCGCGTAATCCGTCATGACGGATGCGAACCGCGAAACGACTGTCCCGTCTCCGGAATCATCGGACCCGGGCGCAGAGGAAGCCGCGCAGTTCGAAAGCGATCTCGCGTCGTTACAACGTGAGCGCGACGACCTGCTCGACACGACTCGGCGCCTGCAGGCCGACTTCGAGAACTACCGCAAGCGCGTGGCGCGCGAGCAAACCGCGCTGGTGGAACGAGCTACGGAGAGACTGCTCGAGCAACTGCTACCCGTGCTCGACAGCTTCGAGCTCGCAGTGAGGAATCTCGACGGAAGGGACGTCGACGAGAAGGTGCGCAAGGGCATCGACCTCGTCTACGCGGAGCTGATCGCCGTGATGGAGCGGGCGGGGCTGCAGCGCATCGAGGCCAAGGATGCACCGTTCGATCCGAACGAGCACGAAGCCGTGTTGCAAGACGATGGCGACGGTGAGCCGCACGTCGAAGATGTTTTGCGCACCGGATGGAAGTTGAAGGGACGCGTGCTGCGTCCCGCGATGGTGAAGGTGACGAGGAAGAAGCCGGAGTGACAGCGCAGCGCGAGTGGTTGGAGAAGGACTACTACGCGGTCCTCGGCGTGTCCCCGAGCGCGACCGACAAGGAGCTGTCGCGCGCGTTCAAGAAACTCGCCAAGCAACTCCACCCCGACGCGAATCCCGGGAACGCCGAAGCCGAGGAACGTTTCAAGGAGATCTCGGCGGCCTACGACGTTCTCAGCGATGCCACGAAGCGCGCCGAGTACGACGAGGTGCGCGAGATGGTCGCGTCGGGCGCCGGACCAGGCGGACTGGGCGGATTCGGACCCGGCGGTGGTGGCCGGGCGTTCCGCTTCGAGACCGACGGCGGCGGGCTGGGCGACATCTTCGGCAATCTGTTCGGTGGTGGAGGACGCCGGCGCACGCGCGTCGCGACCGGACCGCAACGGGGCCGCGACCTCGAGACCGAACTGCACCTGTCGTTCGAAGACGCGATCCGGGGGGTCACGTCGACGGTGCGCTTCCGCGCCGACGCGACGTGCTCGACGTGCGCGGGTTCCGGCGCGGCGCCGGGCTCGATGCCGGAGACGTGTCCGCAGTGCCACGGCGCGGGGACCATTGCCGACGACCAGGGTCCGTTCTCGTTCTCGCAGGTGTGCCCGACGTGCGGCGGACGCGGTCAGATACTCCCCCACCCGTGCCCGACCTGTGACGGCCGCGGCGTCGAGGTACGCGCCCGCGAGGTCAAGGTGCGGATCCCGGCGGGGGTGGACGACGGCCAACGCATTCGAGTGAAGGGCCGCGGGGGCGCCGGCGCCAACGGCGGTACGGCCGGCGACCTCTACGTGATCGTGCACGTGCGCGGGCACGCGTTGTTCGGGCGCAACGGCGACGACCTCACGTTGCGTCTGCCGGTCACGTTCCCGGAAGCCGCGCTCGGCGCCGATGTCAAGGTGCCGACGCTCGACGCACCCGTCACCGTTCGGATCCCCGCCGGGACGCCGAGCGGCAAGGTGCTGCGCGTGCGCGGGAAGGGCGTTGCCGCCGACGGGCGCGGGAAGCCGGGTGACCTGCTCGTCACCGTCGAGGTGCAGGTCCCGATCAACCTGTCGAGCACGCAACGCGAGGCGATCGAGGCGCTCGCCGCGGTGCTCGACGACGATCCGCGCGCCGCGCGGTTCGCCTCGGCGCAAGACCGAAGGAAGCGTGATGGAGACACGTGATGGACGTTGACGCGAGGGCGTTGTACGTGATCTCGGTCGCGGCCGAGCTCGCCGGGGTGCACCCGCAGACGTTGCGCATCTACGAACGCAAGGGACTGCTCTCCCCCGCGCGCACGAGCGGCCGCAGCCGCCGCTACTCCGACCGCGACATCGCGCTGTTGCGCCGGATCCAGGATCTTACGAACGACGGCGTCTCGCTCGCCGGGGTGCAGCGCATCCTCGCCCTCGAGAACGATCTGGCCGGCGCGCGCGAGCGCATCGCCGAGCTGGAGGCGAGGCTCGACGCGCTACAGCGCGAGGCCGAGCAGCAGGTGGAAGCCGCGCACCGTCAGTACCGGCGCGACCTCGTCCCGGTTCGGAGCACCGTGGTCGCCCGGTTCGAGGCACGTCGATAACGAAGAGGCCCGGACAGAGAGAACGAGAGAGTCAGCCATGGCCGTAGATCCGAACCGGTTCACCCGGAAGACCCAAGAGGCGTTCGCAACCGCGCAGGCGGTCGCGCGCGACTCGGGGAACACGGAGATCATGCCCGAGCACCTGCTGCGGGCGCTGCTCGATCAGAGCGAGGGCGTCGTGTCGGGCGTGCTCGAACGGATCGGTATCGACGTCAACGAAGTTCGGCGGCGCGTCGACGAAGTATTGGACAAGCTCCCGCGGGTCAGTGGCGCGACGGTGCGCGACGCGCAGCTCGGCACGAGCACGTTCCGGGTGCTCGAGGACGCCGACGCCGAGCGCGCGACTTTGAGCGACGACTACGTATCGACCGAGCACCTCCTCCTCGCGATGAGCGAGGTGCCCGGCGGTGTCGGCGACCTTCTACGCGGCCTCGGCGTCGACCACGACGCGGTGCTCGATGCGCTGCGCCAGGTGCGCGGATCGCACCGGGTCACCAGTGACAACCCCGAGGAGCAGTACCAGGCGCTCGAGAAATACGGCCGCGACCTGACGGAGGCCGCGCGACTCGGGAAGATCGATCCGGTCATCGGTCGCGACGAGGAGATCCGCCGGATCATCCAGGTGCTCTCGCGTCGTACGAAGAACAACCCCGTGCTGATCGGTGAGCCCGGTGTGGGCAAGACCGCCATCGTCGAGGGTCTCGCGCGCCGGATCGTCGAAGGCGACGTGCCCGAGGGGCTGCGCAACAAGCGCGTGATCGCGCTCGACGTCGGGTCGCTCGTCGCGGGAACGAAGTATCGCGGCGAGTTCGAGGAGCGCTTCAAGTCGGTGCTGAAGGAGATCGCCGACTCCGGAGGCGAGGTGATCACCTTCATCGACGAGATACACACGATCGTCGGCGCGGGCGGCGCCGAGGGCGCAGTCGACGCCGGCAACATGATCAAGCCGCTTCTTTCCCGAGGGGAGTTGCGCCTGATCGGGGCGACGACGCTCGACGAGTACCGCAAGTACATCGAGAAGGACGCGGCATTGGAGCGTCGTTTCCAGCAGGTGTACGTGGGCGAGCCGTCGGTCGAAGACACGATCGCGATCCTGCGCGGCCTCAAGGAGCGCTACGAGGTCCACCACGGTGTCCGCATCCAGGACGCGGCGATCGTCGCGGCCGCCGTGCTCTCCGACCGTTACATCAGCGGCCGCCAGCTGCCCGACAAGGCGATCGATCTCATCGACGAAGCTGCGTCGCGTCTACGGATCGAGATCGACTCGATGCCGTTCGAGATCGACGTGGTCGAGCGCCGGATCCGGCAGATCGAGATCGAGCGGGCCGCGCTCGCGAAGGAGAGCGACGAGGCCTCCCGTGCTCGGTTGGAGGCACTCGACGCGGAGCTCCAGTCGTTGCAGGAGGAGCGCGACGGGATGGTCGCGCACTGGCAGGCCGAGAAGGACGCGATCCTCGCGATCCAGGCCGGCAAGGAGCGCCTCGAGCAGGCGAAGCTCGAAGCGGAGCGCGCCGAGCGCGACGGCGACCTCGAGCGCGCGGCGCAGCTGCGGTACGGCCACATCCCCGTCGTGGAGCGGGAGCTCGACGCGTTGTCGCGCCGGCTCGACGATCTCCAGCGAGACGGCCGCATGCTCAAGGAGGAGGTTGACGAGGAAGACGTCGCCGAAATCGTCGCCAAGTGGACCGGCATTCCCGTCTCCCGCCTCATGGAGGGGGAGATGTCGAAGCTCGTGCGGCTCGAGGAGCACCTGCACGAACGTGTCGTCGGACAGGACGCGGCTGTGGTCGCGGTTGCGAACGCGATCCGGCGATCGCGCGCGGGTTTGTCGGATCCGAATCGGCCGATCGGTTCGTTCATGTTCCTCGGACCGACCGGCGTCGGCAAGACGGAGCTGGCGCGCGCGCTCGCCGAGTTCCTGTTCGACGACGAGCGGGCGATGGTGCGCATCGACATGTCGGAGTACATGGAGAAGCATTCCGTGTCGCGCCTCGTCGGCGCGCCACCCGGCTACGTCGGCTACGAGGAGGGCGGCCAGCTCACGGAGTCCGTCCGTCGCCGTCCCTACGCGGTGATTCTGCTCGACGAGATCGAGAAGGCCCATCCCGACGTGTTCAACGTCTTGCTGCAGGTCATGGACGATGGTCGTCTCACCGACGGTCAGGGTCGCACGGTCGACTTCACCAACACGATCCTGATCATGACGTCGAACCTCGGTTCGGGCGCGGCCGAGGAGCAGGTGATGGCGGCCGTGCGCGCGCACTTCAAGCCCGAGTTCCTCAACCGCGTCGACGAGATCGTCGTGTTCCGCCGTCTGTCCGAGGACGAGATCGAGCGGATCGTCGGCTTGCAGGTCGACATTCTCCGCGCCCGGCTGGCGGAGCGCGGTCTCACGCTCGAGCTCACCCCCGCGGCGCAGAAGTGGGTCGCGCAGACGGGCTACGACCCCGACTTCGGGGCGCGTCCGCTGAAGCGCGTGTTGCAGCGGGAGGTCGCCGACCCGATCGCGCTCGAGGTGCTGAAAGGCACGTATCAGTCGGGCGACACGATCATTGTCGACGCCAACCCCGACGGTGGTCTCGTGTTCGAGCAGGCGGCCACCGCCGAGATCGTCACGTAGGGCGGGCTCCCACACATATCTGAAATTCGTGCTGATAGCACGGGTGATAGCAGCGGTGCTAGCGCGGGTGCTAGCAGCGGTGCTAGCGCGGGTGCTAGCAGCGTCTTCTTTGATACTTACGCTGCGTCGGGCGATTGCGCCCGCGCTCGGAGCTCGCCCTTGGCCACCTTGCCGCCGGACGAACGCGGGAGCTCGTCGAGTACGACGAGTCGTTCCGGCCACAGCTCCTTGCCGGTGCCGCGTTGTTCGAGGTGCGCGCGCAGGTCGTCGAGGGTGATCGGGTCGCGACCCGAGCGCATCTCCACGAAGACGCAGACCCGCTCGCCGAACGTGGCGTCGGGAACCGCCACCGCGCCGCACAACGCGATCGCGGGATGCGACACGACCTCGTCCTCGACCTGCGCGGCACTGATGTTCTTGCCGCCGCGGATGATGAGGTCGGACGTGCGGCCGACCACGGTGAGGTATCCGTCGGCGTCGATGGTCGCGAGATCACCCATGCGCATCCAGCCGTCGGCGGTGAACAGGTCGTCGTTTGCCGACTCGTCGTCCCAGTAACCGAGGCAGAGGGTCGGACCCTTGCCCGCGGGCACGCCGGGTGTGCCGGTCGTGGTGATGTCTTCGCCGGTGTTGGCGTCGAGCAGGCGAACGTTCATCTCGGGGATCACCTTGCCTGCAGTGCGCAACCGCTTCGGTTGCGGATCGTCGGGTGCCGTGCACGAGAGCGCACCGGTCTCGTTCGATCCGTAGAACTGGAGCACGTACGCGCCGGTTCGATCTTCGAACTCCTTGGCCCGCTCGTAGGGCACCATCTCGCCGCCGGTGAACATGATCCGCAGCGACGAGAGGTCGTACTCGTCGATCGCGGCCGAATTGAGCATCATGAGGAACTGCGTCGACACCGCGGCGAGGACCGTGACGCGGTAGCGCTCGATCGCACGCAACACGACGGCGGGGTCGAAGCGTGCGCACACGACACATGCCGTGCCGGTGATGGCCGGGGAGAAGTGCGCGGTCCACAGCCCGAAGCCGAAGGGCGCCGGCAGCACCGAGCAGAACACGTCGTCTTGGGTGAAGCCGGCGACGCGGTGGGCGAGATCGTGAAACGCGAACCAGCGCGCCTGGGTGTGCATCACGACCTTCGGCAGGCCGGTGGTGCCGGAGGTGGAATTGAGGAACCACAGGTCATCGGGTCCGAGCGGGCACTCCTCTCCGGCGACCGTCAACGGGGGCGGGGCCCGGAGCAGCGTGCGGGCACCGCTGCGCTCGACGAGGTGCTCTACCTCCCGGTCGCCCGCACGCGCGCCGATCCCGACCGCGACCAGCCCCGCCTTCTCACACGCGAGCATCGCGGCATGCACGCCGGGCCCGTCGGGCAGCTGGAGTGCGACGCGCGCGCCCGGTTCGAATGCGCGCAGCGTTCCAGCCATCCGCGACGACCGCTCGTCGTACTCGGCCCAGGTCATCGCCTCGTCCGAAGCGGCTTCGACGAACGCGATGCCGTCGGCGCGGGCGCGCGCGTTCCGGGCCACGATGCCCGCGACGGTATTCACGGTACGACGGTTTTCACGGAAGCTGATGACGGAACAGGTCGGCCGCGTTGCGCCAGGTGATGCGCTCGGCCTCGTCGTCGGGGATGCCCTGATCGCGCAACTGGCGGACGAGCATGGCCTGCGTGTCCGGCCACGACGAGTCGGCGTGCGGGTAGTCCGACTCCACCAGCACGTGCTCGAGGCCGATGCGGTGACGCAGGGCCATGTTCGAGTCGTCGTCGAGCGCGCAGAACCAGAAGTTGCGCCGGAGCACCTCGCTCGGCGATTCCTGCACGTCTCGCCACGTGGGGAGGTAGCCGAGCTGGTAGCGGTAGCAGTGGTCGAGGCGATCGATGATCCCCGCGACCCAACCGATGCCTCCTTCCGAGAGGCAGATCTTGATGTCGGGAAAGCGCACCGGGATCTTCGAGTAGAGCCAGTCGACCGCGCTGTACATGCCGTACGCGCCGAACAAAACCGCGGGGATCTCGGGCGGCGCGTCGGGCGACGTCGTGGGTGACGTTCCCGATGATCCGACGTGGAGGCAGAGCACGGTCTCCGTCTCCGCGCACGCCGCGAACATCGGGTCCCAGTATCCGGAGTGAATCGTGGGCATCCCGAGCTTGTCGGGCGCCTCCGAGAACGTGACCGCCTTGAAGCCGCGTTGCGCGTTGCGCCGGATCTCGTCGGCCGCAATATGTGGATCGCGCAGGAACGCGATCTGGTTCGGGATGAAGCGGCCGGGATGGGCGCCGCACCACGCTTCGAGATGCCAGTCGTTGTACGCGCGCATCGCCGTGAGCGCGAGCTCTTCGTCGTTCGGCCAGAGCGTGAGGCGCTGGCCCACGAACCCGGGCAGGAACGACGGGAAACACAGCGACGCGGCGACGCCGTCGATGTCCATGTCTTCGACGCGCGCGCTGACGTCCCACGCCCCCCGGCGCATCTCGTCGAACCGGGTCGGCTCGAAGCCGTACTCCGTCGACGGCCGTCCGACCACCGCGTTGAAGCCCACGTTCGGTAACACCTGTCCCTGCCACATCCAGGCCTCGCCGCCGTCGTCGGTCGGGACGACCCGCGGCTCCTGGTCGGCGTACTTCTTCGGAAAGCGACCCGTGAACGCGTCGGGCGGCTCGACGACGTGGTCGTCGACGGAGATGACCCGGTACACCCGCTCGCGCGGCTCGGGTTCAGGAAGCCAGGTGACCGTCTCGCGCCGACCCTTCCCGCCGCCGAAATGTTCGTTGCCCTGCAGATCGTCGAGCGACAAGCCGGTCACGTCAGCACCTCGGGTTCTTCGCCGAGCAGCAATCGCACCGCGCCGTCCCAGTACGCCTGGGGAGTGTTCTGACGCAGCATGGTTTTCAGCGGAGCGCGGGCATCCGCGGGAATCTCGTTCGGTTCGCGGCCGGCGACGATCGCGTCATAGGTCAGGCGGCACATGCGCTCGAACGTCGTCGCCTTGTAACACGCCTCCGGGATCGTGGGCGCGGTCACGATCGCGCCGTGATGCGCGAGCAAGATGCCGCTCGCGTCGCCGACCTGCGTCGCGAGCCACTTCCCATCGTTCGCGTCCTCGACGCCGCCGTATTCGTCGACGAACGCGAGCTCGCCGTCGAAGATGCACGAGTTCTGGTGCACGAGCCGAGGCCGTACACCCATCGTCGCGAGCAACGTCGCGTAGTACGGGTGGTTGTGCACGACGACGCCGGCGTCGGCGCGCACGCGGTGCAGCTCGGTGTGCAGGAAGACTGCGGGCGTGACGTCCCACGGACCTTCGACGATCCGGCCGTCGGCGTCGAGGCGCAGGACGTCGGAGGCCCGCACCTCCTCCCACCACAGGCCCCAGGGGTTGCACCACATACCGCCGTCGTCGGTCGCGACGGTGATGTGCCCCGACAGGTTCTCGCGCCAGCCTTCCCGCGCCAGGATGCGCAGCGCGCACGCGAGCTCCTGGCGAATCGTCAGATCGTGACCGATGCCCGGTCCGGGTCGGGGCAGACGCACGGTCATGACGGTATCCGCGAGACTCTCCGGCAGTGAAGGTGCTCGTGATCGGCGCGGCGGGCGAGCTCGGCCGGCAGGTC
>JALYLU010000058.1:0-2706 GCA_030774075.1 Actinomycetota bacterium
CGGACGGACAGCCGCGCAGGAGCGGGAGGGCTGCGATCAGTGCGGTGTCGGTCGCGCGACCCGCGATCACCACGTCGGCATGTTGTTGGAGCGCGGCGATGATCGGTTCTGCGCCCATGAGGCCCACGACGTGGTCGCAGCGTTGCAGGACCTCGAGGCGCAGGGGTCCGGCCGGCGCGAGCGGCGAGATCTTCCCGTCGGCGAGCGCGGCACCGAGGACGTCCATCCTCTGCTCGCTGTAGATGCATGCCATCCGAAGGCGAAGGTTCTCGGCGCGCGCGATGTCGTCGACGATGCCGGCGACCCAGTCGACGCCGGCATCGGTGCCACCGGTGCCGGCGGAACCGATGATCACCGGGATGCGCGCCGCGGCGCCCGCGGTCAGCATCAGTCTGAGATCTGCGGCGATCGCTTCGGCCGGCATTTTCGCGGAGGCGGTGGCGAGATAGGCGGGTCCCGAGTCGGTCGAGCCGCCGTCGATGGCGATGACGTCAGCGCCCAGCGCGATCCCGCGGTCGATCGAGGCGGCGGTGAATCCCGCGCCCAACATTCCCGCGGGGACGAGCACGCGTACGGGCGCGTTCATCGGACCCGGCGACGCATCTCGTGAGTCACCGAGACCACGAGCAACAACGCGACCGTGAACGGAAGCAGCCACCACCAGTTGAACCCGTGATGCGCGGCGACGAACAAGCCGGCGACGGTGGCGACGACGCCGACCGCGATTCGCCAGTCGTCACCGATGATGAAGTCATACCAGAACTTCCCGAACTGCGAGAGCCACCTCATGACGTCGCGACCTCCGGTACGCCTGATGTTCTGCGCACGAGCGTCACGATGCCGAACGCAGTGACGATGACGAACGCGATGACTCCGAGGAGTGACGCGTCCGCTCCGGGCCAAGTGATGCCGGCGCCTTCCGCGCTCCAGAAGATCCCGAACGAGGTGAGCATCACGCCGACACCGAACTTCAACGTGTTCTCGGGGACGCGCGTGAGGGGCGCGTGCACGATCATCCCGGCGATCAACACGACGACGAACGCGGCGGCTGCGCCGAGCGCCGCTAATCCGACGTTGCGCTGAGTCCCGCCGAAAGTAACCACGATGAACGCGACCTCGAGGCCCTCGAGGAACACGCCCTTGAACGCGACCGTGAATGCATACCAATCATGCTTGGGTTGCTCGCCGTTCGCGCGCAGCATCGCGACCTCCGCCGCGTAGATCGATTCCTCGTCGTGCAACGCCTTCAAGCCGCTCGCCCGCAGCACCGCTTTGCGTAGCCACTGCAGACCGAACACCAACAGAACGGTGCCCACTACCAAGCGCAGAGAGTCGATCGGGAGGTGCGCCAGAGCCGGTCCGAGGCCCGCAACGATCAGGACCAAGCCACCGAGCGCGGCGGCGATACCCCACCCGGCCGATCGCCAGCCGCGCGTGACGGCCACGGCGAGCACGATCGTGAGCGCCTCCACCATCTCGACCGCACACGCCAGGAACGCGGCGACAACCAACAGAACGCTATGCATCACGACCCTCGTTCGGTTCGGGTTCTCGGCCGGGTTCGTGCCGGCAGTAGTGTACGCTACCAACATGGCGAAGTCAGTAGCAAGTGCTACGGATACCTACGCGGAGCGCGTTTCGGAGCGCGGCGACGACCTCGCGCCGGCCGAGCGGCGCGTTGCCGAGTTGCTGGTCGACCTCGGCCCCGAAGCGACGCTGCTCTCCGCCGCCGCGCTGGCCGAACAGCTCGGCACGAGCGATGCCACCGTCGTGCGAACGGCAAAGTCGCTGGGATACAGCGGCCTCGCAGAGATGCGCCGGGCGCTGGCGGCCTACGGAGACAATCCGCCGCTCGGCGAACGTCTACGGCGCACGCTCGAACAGTCAACGGGCGGCGAGCTCTTCGCCTCGGCGATTCGCAATCACCTCTCGGCAATAGAGACGCTGACCCGTAACGTCTCTCCATCAGCCTTCCGGGAGGCCGTCGCGATCCTTGCCGGCGCCGACCGCGTGGTCTGGCGAGGCGTCGGCCCGTCCGCGCACCTCGCCGCCTACGGACAACTCCTCACCCAACGGATCGGGAAACCCAGCAGCGCGCTCGTGCACACCGGCACCTCGTTCGCCGACGAGCTCCTGACCCTTGCCCCAAACGACGCCATCGTCGTATTCGCCTACGGTCGGCTCCAATCACACGTCCGCGTACTTCTCGGCCACGCCGAAACGCTCAACGCTCCCGTCGTCCTCATCACCGACACCCTCGGACGCAAACTCGACGACGCGGTGAACGCGACACTCCAATGCGGTCGCGGCGCCCCCGGCCTCTTCGCCAGCCATGCCACCACCCTCGTCGTCATCGAAGCCGTCGTCCTGGCCCTCGCCGCCACCCACCAGGCCGAAGCAGAAGTCAGCCTCACACACCTCAACGAACTACGCGCCGCACTCGCGGGACGCCGCATCGACGTGGACACCCCATAACCGCGCCGTGGTCGAGGCACTCAACGTCCTATTTCGACGTCGTGGACTTCCGAGAACGGATGAACGTGAACCAGGTCTCGTCGTCAACCTCACCCCGAACTCGGGCCAAGTAGGTCCGGCGGTAGTCCTCGTCGTGGGTGGGCGGCACGCCGGGCCACTCGCGATTGCTGCCGGCGGCACCGTCGATCAACTCTCGCACGATGTCGGCGTGGCCTGCGTGGCGGGCGGTGT
>JALYLU010000058.1:2716-13252 GCA_030774075.1 Actinomycetota bacterium
GGCTTGGCGTACATGTCGCTGAACTCGCCCAACGCGACGTCCTCGTCGGCTTCCCACGCCAGTGGCGGCCGCTCGCGTCCGAACGCATCGCAGAAGTACGCACTCTCGACGCCGGTGAGATGCTTCACCAGTCCCAACAGGTTTGTGCCGGTCCCGGTCATCGGCCGGCGAAGGTCTGCCTCACTGAGACCCTCCAGCTTCCACAGCAGCGCGTCTCGGTTCAGCCCGAGGTGGGCGTGCAGAAGCGCCTTCTCGTCGCCGGTTGACAAGCGCGGCGCGTAGAGATCGAAAAAGCTCACCGACATGCCCCCCGTTCAATCAGTTCTGCCGCTGGACTCAGGGCGCGGATCGGATCGAGCTGAGCGGCGGATGGTTTGCGTCCGTAAGGAGGTGCGCCCGGGCCGCGTCCTGAGCTTTCAGGTAGGTGTTCCAGAAGTCGAGTGTGGCCGCGATCACGACTCCGTCGTGCGGGTCGGGCGTGTCCTCGTATGCAGGCGCGTGACCAGCACCGAGGAGTGTCACGAAGTACTTGGGTGGCGCCATCGACGCGTACACAGTGCCTGCGGTCGAGTACGGGATCATTTGGTCCGCCGTGCCGTGGAAGATGAGCGTTGGCTTGTCGAAGACGTAGGGATCGTTGCCGAACGGCAACTTGATGCCCGACATGATGATCACCGCGGTGATACGTGGATCGCGGCAGCACGTGTTGAACCCGAAGCCGTACGCGGTCGCCCCGCCGAGCGAGAGTCCGCTCAGGCCGATGTGTCGCCGGTCGATTTTCCCGGTGAGAGGCGTGTTCGGCGTCGCGGCCAGGTGCAACACCTGGTCGAGGATGAAATGCAGGTCGGCCGGCTGCTGCACGTAATCGCCGAGTACGACCGAGCCGCCGCTCTTGTCGCTCGTGAGTGGAAAGTTGGGGACCGCGACGACATAGCCGTGCCGCGCCCACGCGCCCGCGAGCACGGTGAACTTTCGGGCGTCGCCTGATGCGCCGTGGGCGTGCACGATGAGGGGATACGGGCCCTTGCCCGCCGGGACATAGATGTCGGTGACGAGCGTGCGCGTCGGCGCGCTTCGGGTGTGATCCGGGTCGTCAGTCGGGCGGCTGCGATCAACGAACGTCGGGGTGACGCGGGTCACCGCGAGGTTCGTCGGCGCGGCCGTCGTCGTGGTCGTCGGAGCGGTAGAAGTCGGAGCCCGCACAGTCGTTGAGGTCGCCGCGCTTTGCGTCCCGCTCGAGCTCGCGCACGCGGCGAGCCCGAGCGCGACCGCGACGCTGAGCGCAGTGAGGACGCGGCGGCGGTAGACGGGCATCTGTGCGCACCGTAACCGGGATGGTTCGAGGGCACTACGACACGCGAATGAGATCGATCGTGCCGCTTTCGAATCGACGTGTGACCAGGCAAGACGTTGTCAATCGCACAGCGGTGCGGCCTGTGAGACGTCTTTCGAACCCTTCAGCTACGGTGCGCGCTCTGCGGACTCGTTCCTTCGGGCGCCGGTGCGGCTTCGGCGGGGTGTCGGTACGTTGTGGCAGTTGACTGGGGGCCGCGATGGCGGAGCTTCCTTCGGGAACAGTGACGTTCTTGTTCACCGATCTCCAGGGTTCCACCCGTCTTTGGGAGCAATATCCGGAGGCGATGCAGACGGCGCTGGCCCGTCACGATGACATCTTGCAAGCCGTGGTTGTAGAGCATTCGGGACGGGTGCTGAAGACGACCGGCGACGGCATCCTTGCCGTCTTCGTGACGGCCCAGGATGCGATCGGGGCCGCGATCGACGCGCAGCTGGGGCTGACGCGCGAACGGTGGAACGCCACCGGACCATTGCTGGTGCGCATTGCACTTCACACTGGTGAGGCACAAGAACGGGGCGGCGACTATTTCGGTCCGACGGTGAACCGGGCCGCGAGGTTGATGGCGCTCGCGCACGGCGGGCAGGTCCTGGTCTCGCGTGCGACCGAAGCGATCGTCGGCGACGCACTGCCCGCGCATGTCGAGCTCGTCGATCTCGGCCACCACCGTTTGCACGACCTGTCGCGGCCGGAGCAGATCTTCAAGGTGGTTCATCCCGAGCTACGGCGGGAGTTTCCGCCGCTGCGATCGGCTGGTCGAGGGTCGGGGAATCTGCCCGTTCAGGTCACGTCGTTCTTGGGCCGCGAGGCGGACTCGGCGCGCATCGGTGCTGTCATAGATCAGGCTCGGGTCGTCACCTTGACTGGAGTCGGTGGGGTCGGCAAGACGCGCCTGGCTCTACGTGTCGCGGAGGAGGCGTCGGCGTCGTCGCGCTATCCGGACGGATGCTGGCTGTGCGAACTGGCGCCGGTTCGGGATTCAGAGTTGGTGCCCGACGCCGTGATCGGCGCGCTGGGTGCGCAGCCGCGTCCGGGGGTACCTGTTTCCGAGTCGTTGCTCGAGTTCCTGCGGGCAAAGGAGCTGCTGTTGGTGCTGGATAATTGCGAGCATCTGTTGCAGCCCGTCGTTCAGCTGGTGTCACGAATGGAACAGGACTGCCCTGGCGTGCAGATTCTTGCGACCAGTCGTGAAGGCCTCAACGTCGCCGGCGAGTGGATCCTGGCCGTCGCGTCGTTGCCGGTCGCCGATCCCGGCGCGGGCGTCGACGCGATCGCGAGCTGCGACGCCGTGCGTTTGTTCATCGAGCGCGCCGGCGCGGCGCGTCAGGACTTCGCACTCGACCACACGAACGCGGACGCGATCGCACAGAAGATGCCGACGCCTCGACGGGATCCCCCTTGCAATCGAGCTCGCCGCGGCGCGAGTCGTGGCCTTGTCTCCGAGTGACCTCGCGGTGCGTCTGGATGACCGTTTCCGGGTGCTGGGCGGTGGTCGTCGTGGGGCGGTCGAACGGCACCAGACGCTGCGCGCGGCGGTCGACTGGTCCTACGACCTGCTCGACACGACCGAGCAACACGTCCTGCAGCGATTGAGCGTCTTCGCGGGCGGCTTTACCCTGCACGCGGCCGAAGCGGTCGCGTCGGGCGACGGCATCGAGGCCCACACGGTGCTCGACGTGCTCGCCGCCCTGGTCGGACAGTCGCTCGTCGTCGCCGACAACCACGGATCCGAAACGAGGTATCGGCTGTACGAGACGATCCGCCAATACGCCGACGAACAGCTCGAGAACCGCGGTGATGCCGACCGCGTACGCGACGCGCACGCGCACTTCTTCATGCAGTACATGGAGGATATCGCCGTCGCGCGCCGCGCGGACTATGACCTCTACCGATGGGACGACGACCTCGAGCGCGAGGTCGACAACCTCCACGCCGCCTTCATCTGGGCTGTCGACACCCAGGACGTCGACATCGCGCTGCGGATCCTCGCCTGCACTCGCATGCCCGCGGTTTCTGCCGGCGATGCTGCGTTCCGCACCGCGGCCGACACCGCCGTGAGTCTGCCCGCCGCGGAGCAACACCCGAAGTTGCCGGCTGCGCTGGCGGCCGCTGCGAAGTACGCGACCACGCGCGGCGATCAGGAACTGGCCGCACGCCACTGCGACGACGCGCTCGCCGCGGAACAACGTCTCGACACCGAAGCCGACTGGCGCATCTGGGCCGTTCGGGCGTTCGTCGCAATGGCACAAGGCGACGTCAACGGCCACATCGAATGTTGCGAGCGCGTCGTCGCCATGCGCCGCGCCGACAACGATGCCGCCGGTCTCGCGACGGCTTTGACCGCATCCGCCTGGGCTCGGACGTTCGCGGGCGACCCCGCCTCAGCAGTCGCCGACGCCGAGGAAGCCCTCGCGCTCGCGCGCCGCGCCGGGCGGCCCGCAGTCCTCGAACAAGTACTCATGCTCACCGCCCACGCCCTCGCCGACACCGAACCCGAACGCGCGCTCGAGCTGCTCAACGAGGCAATCGATCTGCACGCGCCGCGCGGCCGAGCCGACATCTTCTGGTCCGCAGGTGTCGGCGGAATTGCCGGTCACTTGGCGTCGCGACTCGGTCACCGTCGAGCAGCCCTCCGCTACTACGCGCAGGCCATCCGCGAATTTCACCACATCGGTCACGTACCCGTCTTGAGCCCGCTCCTGCGAGGCGCAGGCGACCTCCTCGTCCCCGACGACCCCGAAACCGCGGCCATCCTCCACGGCGCCGGCGACACCACCTTCCCCAGTCCTCACCGCGCCGACGAACACCGCGAGGCCATCGCGGCCCTCGACGCGAAACTCGGTTCCACGCGACGTACCGAACTCAACGACCAGGGCACGGCAATGAGACTCGACGACGCCGTCGCGCTCGCGCTCGACGCCATCGACCAGGCGGCAGGCACCCACGACCACCTCGACCCCATCAAGCTGACGACCTGAGCCGCACGCCGAACCGCGACGCGACAGGAGGTTCCGAGCGGTAGGCGTTCTCGTCGGATGGTCGACACGCAATCTCGGCGAGTACTCCTGAAGCACCGTTCAGCGAGACCCCAAAACGCGCACGACCATTCCGAATCATGCGAGGTGGCGACGCTTCAGAGCGTGTGCGGGGAAGGAATGTTCGTCGCTCGAACCCACGGTGACCAGGCAAGACGTTGTCAATCGCACAGCGGTGCGGAGGGAGTGGGATTCGAACCCACGGAGGGTTGCCCCTCACACGCTTTCCAAGCGTGCCGATTCGGCCGCTCTCGCATCCCTCCCGGAAGACGGCGATGCTAGGCGACGCCAGTTTGCCGGCCCGTCCGTCGGCCGCGTGGAAGTCCGAAGTGGCCCGCTCGCTGCACGTATCAGGTGACCCGGCGGCACTCGAGCGCTTCCGCTGAGAGCTGCTTCCTTCCGGACCTGACTCGGTTCACGGGCGCTCGTCGCGCCGGACCCGATACGGCGCGAGCGGGCCGGTGGCAGCCTAGTGGGCATCGGTAAGGTTGCTCCCGTGGCGTCACACAGCCTGTACCGCAAGTACCGGCCCCAGCGGTTCGCAGAGCTGGTCGGACAAGAGCACGTCACGACCGCGCTGCGCAACGCGGTTCGGGAGGATCGGGTCGGGCACGCGTATCTCTTCTCCGGACCGCGCGGCACCGGCAAGACGACGACCGCACGCCTTCTCGCCCGCGCGCTCAACTGCTTGAACCTCGGCGACGACGGCGAGCCGTGCGGTACCTGTGAGAATTGCGAGGCCGTCGCGTCGGGCACCTTCTTCGACCTCGTCGAGCTCGACGCGGCGTCGAACAATGGTGTCGACGCGATGCGAGAGCTCATCCAGAGCGTGCATCTCGGGGTCGGCGCCACGAGCCGCCGCAAGGTGTACGTCATCGACGAGGTGCACATGCTCTCGGGGCCGGCAGCGAACGCGCTGTTGAAGACGCTCGAAGAGCCCCCCGCCCACGTCGTGTTCGTGCTGGCGACGACCGATCCGCAGAAGGTTCCCCCGACGCTGCGCTCGCGCACGCAGCACTTCGAGTTCACGCTCTTGTCGCACGCACAGCTGGTTGGCCATCTCGTCGACATCCTCCGCCGGGAAGGGATCGAGACCGACCCCGAAGCGCTCGATCTGATTGCCCGGCGCGCCGCGGGATCCGCGCGCGACGCGCTTTCACTGCTCGACCAGGCGCTCGCGGTCGGCGGTGGTCGGATCGACTCGCAGCAGGTGCAGTTCGCATTCGGTGGCGCGCCGTTCGAGCAGCGCCTCGCCGTGCTCGAAGCGGCCGCGGCCGACGACGTCGCGGGCGCGCTCGTCGGCGTGCACGACCTCGTGGCATCCGGTCACGACGTCCGGCGCGTCGCTGACGACTTGCTGCGTACCCTGCGCGACGCCTTCCTGCAGGCGAACGCCTCCGGCCGGGTTCCCTACGACGGCGCGCCGGAGGAGTGCGCCCGGCTCGCGGCGCTCGCGAAGGAGATGGGCAACCCCGCGGTCGTGCGGGCGATCGAGATCCTGGGCGAAGCGATCGTCGACATCCGGGGCCAAGCCGTCGCCGATCCGCGTCTTGTGCTCGAGGTTGCGGTCCTGCGCGTCGCGCGCCGCGAGTCCAGGACGCGCGAGGAGACGTTGCTCGATCGGGTCGAACGGCTCGAGCAACGCCTGGCCGACGGTGCGCCGGTGAGTGCAGCCGGTACGGCCGCGCCAACGCGACCCGCGCCGATGCCGGGTGGTCCGGTGCTCGCTCGCCGCGAACGCGCCGCGAAGCCGGCCGAACCTGCTACGCCGACGGTGCCAGCCGAGGCCGCGGCGGTGCCCGACACCGACGCGACCGGAACCACGGACTCTGCGGGCAGTGTGACCTTCGCGCTCGACGATGTCATCGAGGCCTGGCCCGCGGCCCTCGGCGTCCTCAAGGCGCCGCTGCGCGCCGGGATCCAAGATGCCCAGCCGATCGCGCTCGAGAACGGGATCGTCGTCTTTGGCGTACCGAAGCGTCGGTTCGACGCGATCAACGAACGGTTCCGCAAGGAGGCGGCCGCGATCAAGGACGCGTTCGCATCGAGCCTGGGTGCAGCGCCGCGCTTCATGTTGCGACCCCACGACTTCGACGCGACCGACGCGTTCCGGCCCTTGAAGGCCTCGACCGGCGAGGCGGCCGAAGCGGTGCCGGAGAGTAAGCACGAACCAGAGCCCGCCGAAGAGGACGAGGCTGTCGACCTGACCGAGCTCGCCGACGCGCCCGACGCGCCGCAGCTCGATTCCGTCACGCGCCTCGTCGCCGATCTCGGAGCCGAAGTCATCGATGAACGCCGGCGCGGATGAGCACGGAAGGACGAGCATGACGAATCCGGACCCGAACCCGAACCCGATGGACATGCTCAAGCAGGTGCAGCAGATGCAGGTCTACATGCAGGCGGCGCAGGAGGTGCTCGCGAGCACCACCATCGACGCGACCGTCGGCGGCGGGGTCGTGCGAGCGACGGTCACGGGCGAAGGCGAGCTCCGGGAGATCAAGATCGATCCCAGCGTCGTCGATCCCGGCGACATCGAGACGCTCGAGGACCTGGTCGTCGCGGCCGTTATCGAGGCGACACGCCAGGCCAAAGAGCTGCAATCACAGAAGCTCGGCGCAGTGACGGGCGGAATCGATCTCGGTTCGATCCTCGGCGGCCTCGGAGGAACGCTCAACCCGTGAACGTCTACGAAGGCGTCATGCAGACGCTGATCGACGAGCTCGGTCGCTTGCCGGGTGTTGGTCCGAAGTCGGCGCAACGAATCGCGTTCTATCTCCTGAAGGTCGACGCGCTCGACGCGAAACGCTTGGCCCGCGCGATCGAGGACGCCAAGGATCGCGTTACCTGGTGTCGGCGTTGCTTCAACATCTCCGAAGGTGACCTCTGCGCGTTCTGTCTCGACCAGCGGCGGGACGACCACGTCGTCTGCGTCGTCGAAGAGCCGCGCGACATCGTCGCCGTCGAGCGCACCGGTGAATATCGCGGGCGCTATCACGTGCTGCAGGGTGCGATCTCCCCGATCGAAGGCGTCGGACCCGAACAACTGCGGGTGAAGGAGTTGCTCGCGCGCATTCCTGAAGAGGAGATCAGCGAGGTCATCCTGGCGACGAACCCGAACATCGAGGGCGAGGCGACGGCGATGTACCTCGCGCGCTTGCTGAAACCGGCCGGACTCAAGGTGACTCGCATCGCGAGCGGACTTCCCGTGGGCGGCGATCTCGAATACGCCGACGAAGTCACGCTCGGCCGCGCGCTCGAGGGTCGCCGGGAAGTCGGCTGAACCTCGACACGAGGGTCAGCGCACGAGGAGTTGATGAAACGTCGGGTTGACGCCGATGTTCCACGCCCACAGGGCGCCGATGATCGCGAGGAGAGACCACGTCGGCAGTTGCTGACGAGCCAGCCACGCGGGACGGAGGATCGCGACCACCGCGAGCAGCAGCAGGACGATCCCGCCCGGGTTGAACGCGAGCGACTCGCCGGCATGACCGTGCGCGGCCGCGACGACCGCGCGGGTCATGCCGCAGAGCGGGCACGGGACGCCGGTGAGCGCCCGGAGCGGACACGCGACCTGTGGGTGGAGCGGCAGGGTCGGCCACGCGGCCGCGATCGCCACCATGGCACCGCTCGCGACGCGCAGCTCGCGCTCGTGCGGCCGGGTCGGCGACGACTGCATCATGCTCTCGCCTGCTTGGCCACGACGATGCCTTCGAGCAGGTACTCCGGATGCGTTCGGTCCGGCGCGCCGGCCACCTTCGGCGCCACGCGCGAGGCGAGCTCCGCCGCGAAGTAGGCGCGGATGGGAATCGGCATCGAGAGCCGGCGATCGAGGAACTGGTGGATGGTCACGAGATCGACCTGATCGACCGCGGAGACGTCCCAGGTCGCGACGGCTTCGACCGGCACGGTTGCCGGCGAGCCCAGAGCCGAAGCCAGACCCGGGAACCGGTCGCGCACGACGATGGTTCCGGCCGCGAGGTCTCCGAGACGTTGATCGCGCCGGGTCGCGACCATGGAGACGACACCGCCGACGTACAGCACGGGCAGGAAGTCGACGACGCGCAGGATGTTGCGGATCGCGCTGGCGAGGACGCCAATGGGTTCGCCGAGACCCCCGACGACCCGGATACCGGCCGCGAGCTTGCCGACCGTCCGGCCGCCGTTCAACACCTCGAACGGCACGTCGTAACCGAAGAGCACCAGGAAGAGCAGCACCCGCACCACGGCGCGCACGATGCCGGGCGTGGATGTGAAGTAGATGCCGAGCGCGAGCGCGATGATGATCGCGACCTGGATCAGCGTGTCGAGGAGGCGGGCTACGAAGCGGGAGCCGACGCCGGCGAGCACGAGCTCGAGTGAGACGCCCTCAGGCGTCGCGATCGTCACGCGGTCGTCGAGGAGCACGTGACCAACCTAGACGAGTTCGTGCGCGACCGAGCCGCGATCTGGACGGAGCTCGAACAGCTCCTTCAACGGAGTGGCAACTCGCCGGCGCGCCTCGGACCTGCGGGCGTGCTGCGGCTCGGTGCGTGCTACCGCGCGGTGGCGGCCGACCTTGCTTTCGTCCGTCGCCGCTTCCCTTCAGACCCGATCGTCGGTCGGCTCGAGCGGCTCACGCAGCGAGGCCGTCACGCGGTGTACAACACGACGCGTTCGCGCAACACGCTGCGCGCATTCGTGTCGCGCGGCTACTGGCAACGCGTCCGCGAACGGCCCGCATTGCTCGTGATCGCCGTCGCGTGTCTCGCGCTGCCGACGGTGCTCTCGGGCTACTGGGCGTGGCGCGATCCCGGAGCGGCCGGCGGCCTCGCGCCGAGCGCGTACCAGTCGGTCACACAACCGCGGCCCGAGGGTCAGGACCTCGGCGTCTCCGTCGACGACCAAACCGACCTCGCGGCGACGATCTTCACGAACAACATTCAGGTGACGTTTCTGGCGTTCGCGGGCGGAATCTTGATCGGCCTCGGCACGATATACATGCTCATCCAGAACGGGATACTGCTCGGCGCGGTCGCGGGTCTGGCGATCGGAGCGGGAAACGGTCGTCCGTTCTTCGAACTCGTCGTCGCGCACGGCGTGCTCGAGTTGAGCTGCATCGTGGTTGCCGGCGCCGCCGGATTGCGGCTCGCGTCGGCGATCGTCGATCCGGGACCGCGCACGCGCATGGATGCGTTGCGCACCGAGGCGCGCGGCGCGGTGGAGATCGTGCTCGGCACCGCGATCTGGCTCGTCGTCGCGGGTCTCGTCGAAGGCTTCCTCACCCCTGCGGGCAAGGGCCTCACCATCGTGTTGATCGTCGGTTTCGGACTGGGCGCGCTCTACTGGGGTCTCGTCCTCTGGCGCGGCGCGCCGGGCCCGGCAGCGGTTACAACCGCGCCCGGGCCTTGAGTCGGAGGTAGGCGCGCACACATGCCTCGCCGAGCTCGGCGGCCGGCGCGTCGACGACTCTCGCGCCCGCGTGTTCCAGCCGCGTCGCGACCCGCTGCCGTTCGTCGAGCACGTCGATCGCAACGGCTGCGGCGTAGACGTCGTGGCGGGTGGAGGGCTCGCGCCGGAGCGCGCCGTCGAGATCGGGATCACGAACGGACGCCACGATCACGGCGTGGCGGCGCGTCAACACCGGCACCGAGGCAACGAGTGAGCGCGCGGCCGATGCGTCGACGAGATCCGTGAAGACGAGGATCAGGGAGCGCTTCCCGCCGCCCGCGCTCCGGAACGCGAGGTCGTAGTCGCTGTCGACGCCGGTGGGCTCCGCGCCGAGGATCGTGCGCACGACCGCGTGTCCCCCGTTCCGGCGCGGTCGCAGCTGCGATCGCAGCTCCGCGTCGAACACCGTCACGCCGCACCGATCACCGAGCTCGTCGGCGACGAGCGCAACCATCGTCACCGCGTCGACCGCGGCGTCGAGGCGGGTCGAGCGCCGATCGAGCGGTGCCGACATCAAGCGTCCGGCGTCGAGCAGGCACACGACGTCGCGATCCTGTTCGATGCGATAGACGTTGCTCATCGGACGGCCGACCCGTTCGCTCGCCGTCCAGTTGATCTGGCGCACGTCGTCGTCGGGGAGGTAGTCGCGGATCGACTCGAAGTCGGTCCCCAGACCGAGCGGCCCCAGGGCGCGAAGTCCCGGGTCGCGGAACTGGCCGC
>JALYLU010000059.1:0-5565 GCA_030774075.1 Actinomycetota bacterium
CGACGGAGTGCTGGCAGTCGAGGTCGACGGCGAAGTGCTCGGCGAGGTCGGACCCGGTGCAATCCTCGGCGAGCGGGCGATCATCGAACCCGAGGGACGCCGCACGGCGACGTTGCGCGCGCTCACCAAGTCGCGCGTCGCGGTCGCGGACACCTCACAGATCGACCGCGACAAGCTGCGCGCGATCAGCGACGGCCGCACCGCCGCCTCCGACTAGGGCCGTGCACGTGCACCGGATTTTTGGGCCCGCGCTCGCGCAGTACCGCCGGCAGCAGCAGTACCGCGGTTGAGGCCCAACCCGACGTACGACGCCGTCGTTGTCGGCGCGGGCCCGAACGGCCTCGTCGCGGCCGCCTTGCTCGCGGACGCGGGATGGCGCGTGCTTGTGCTCGAAGCCGCTCCCGAGGTCGGAGGTGGCACTCGCTCGAAGCAGCTCACGCAGCCGGGCTTCGTGCACGACGTGTGCTCGGCCATTCATCCGATCGCCCTGGCGTCGCCCGCGATGCGTACGTTACCGCTCGCCGACAACGGTGAGAAGTGGATTCATCCTGACGCGCCACTCGCGCACCCGCTCGACGGCGGCCGCGTCGCGTTGCTCGAACGGTCCGTCGACGCCACCGCGGCCCGCTTCGGAAAGGACGCGCGGGCGTACCGTCGCCTCGTCGGACCCATCGTCGACGGGGGGGACGCGTTGATCGAGTCGTTGCTGTCGCCTCTCGAGCTCCCGCCACGCCATCCATGGTTATTGGCTCGATACGGAGTGATCGGAATTCGACCGGCGACGCGCGTTGCCCGTCGCTTCAGCACTGAAGAGCCGGCCGCACTGGTGACCGGTCTGGCCGGCCACTCGATGCTCTCGTTGCAGTCACCGATCACGGCCGGCTTCGGACTGTTTCTGGGCGCGCTGGCACACCACGTGGGATGGCCGATGGCCCAAGGCGGGTCGGCGGCGATAGCCACGGCGCTCGGCGCGATCGTGGAAGCGCGCGGCGGCACGATCGAATGTAACCACCGCGTGACCTCCCTGCGCGAGCTTCCGCCGACGCGCGCGACGTTGCTCGATCTCACCCCCCAGCAGGTGTTGGCGATCGACGACGGCCGGCTGCCTGCTCGCTATCGCCGAACGCTCAGACACTTTCGTTACGGACCGGGTGTCTTCAAGATCGATTGGGCACTCGACGGACCGGCACCGTGGACCAATCCCGAGATCCTCCGCGCCGCGACGGTGCACCTCGGCGGCACGGGGCCCGAAATCGCCGCCGCGGAGCTCGACGTGCAACGCGGGCGCCATCCCGAGCGGCCATACACACTCTTCGTGCAACCGACGTTGTTCGACCCGACTCGCGCTCCCGCGGGCCGGCACACCGCGTGGGCGTATTGCCACGTGCCTCACGGCTCGACCATCGACATGACCGACGCAATCGAAGGGCAGATCGAACGGTTCGCACCCGGCTTTCGCGATCGCATCCTCGCCCGCCACACCATGGGGCCCGCGGCGATGGAGCAATACGACGAGAATTATGTCGGCGGGGACATCAATTGTGGGGTCGCCGACCTGCGACAGTTCTTTGCGCGACCACGACTGTCGTTGCACCCGTGGGCGACACCGGTCCCCGGCTTGTATCTCTGTTCGTCGTCGACACCACCCGGCGGCGGCGTGCACGGAATGTGCGGTTGGCACGCGGCGCGTCTCGCGTTGCAACGCCACCGAATTGCAGTGTGACCCTATTTTCCGCCGCCGCGCAGTTGCACGGTCGCGTTGACGCTGCCATAGACGCTGCGGCGGCCCGAGAAGGAGCTGTAGTCGACCTCCACGCTCGCGTTGCCGCCGCGAAGTATTCCGTCGTACGGCGCGGCGGTCAGCGAATAGCGCGTCGGGCCGTCACACGAGATCTCGTCGAAGCCGTAGGCGTGCAGCAGCGCTCGACCCGCGCGTTGGATAGCACCGACCTGGAGATAGACATCGGCAGGGAGACTGCACGTTACGGTGCCCGTTACCGTCACGTTCCCGGCGCGATCGAACGAGCCCGTGGGGTCGATCGTCGCGCTGATCTGCAGTGAAGGAGGCGGGGGAACGGACGCGTCGAACGACAGCGCCGCGGACGCGGCCTCCGTCTGGTCAATGATGTTCGCGACGATGAGCACGCAGTTCGACGGCGCACAGTCGAGGCCGGCTTGCTCGCTCGCCGGGAAGATCACGCGGAACACGGCGTAGGTCGTCGACAGGTTCCCCGACCCGTCGGCATTCGTGTACTCAAGTGTGGAAAGGTCGCAGTCATCCTGAGAGATTGCGCCCGTCGTGCACTCGATGACGGCAAGCTGGGTGTTGGCCGTGTACCCGCTCGCCGACACGTGCACCGGCTGGGCGTCGACGAGACCTGAGTCCGGCGTGACGTTCACGAGTGGTGCGGCGCCCGCCGGTGCGACGGCCAGCCCAAAGGTGACGGTCGCCGCGATCATCGAGACGCCAAGGACCATGAGTCGCCTCACGTTGTCCCCTTTTCCGAAGCGCGCAGAACCACGACCAATACGCGGCACCCGGCCTCGCTCGTGTCGATCAATAAGACGCCTGGCGCCGCTCGAAGGTTCCCGGGATCGCTCGGCGGCGCACGCGCGGTGACAGCCCGTCCACGACGAGAAAAGCCGCGTCGCGCGCGTGTTAGCGTCGATCGCTTGGGATTGTCGCGCCGCAGGATCGTCGGGCCGCCGCGCCACGCTCGGCCATTGGCGCGCGTTCTGAGCGCAGTGCTGCTCGTCGCGGCCGGGTGCAGCGGCAGCGGATCGAAGCCACCCGCGGAGGGCATACACAAGATCCGCCATGTGATCGTGATCATGCAGGAGAACCGGTCGTTCGACTCGTACTTCGGTACGTTCCCCGGCGCCGACGGTTTACCCAAGAACGTCTGCATCCCGGATCCGCAAAAGCCCGGCATGTGCGTACGGCCGTACGTCGACCACGCGGACATGAACGGTGGCGGGCCGCACACCGCGTCGGACTCCACCGCCGACATCCACGGCGGGAAGATGGACGGCTTCGTCGGCCAGGCCCAACGCGGCCGGCGAGAATGTGCCGACGACACGGACCCGGCATGCTCGAACTCGGCCGCGATCGATGTCACCGGCTATCACACCGCGTCGGACATCCCGAACTACTGGTCGTACGCGCAGCAGTTCGTCTTGCAGGACCGCATGTTCGAACCGGTTGCGTCATGGAGCCTGCCCGAGCACCTCTTCCAGGTGTCCGGGTGGTCGGCAACCTGCGCCCGGCACGATCCGAGCAGCTGCCGCAACAACGTGATGCCACCCCGCACACCGAACGGCAAGCCTTTGTTCCTCGCCGATCAGAAGGACGGTCCCGCGTTCGCGTGGACCGACCTTACGGACTTGCTGCACCGGCATCACGTGTCTTGGAACTACTACGTCGTCACCGGTGCGGAACCGGACTGCCGGAACCCCGCGCACATCACGTGCGCACCGGAGCGTCAGAATGCCCGTACTCCGAGCATCTGGAACCCACTGCCCTTCTTCGACACCGTGAGGGCAAACCATCAAACCGGCAACATCCAATCGCTCGATCGCTTCTATGCCGCGGCGAAGGGCGGACACCTGCCTGCGGTCGCCTGGGTGGTGCCGTCGGGCTACGTGAGCGAGCATCCGCCGCGGCGCGTCAGCGATGGCATGGCGTATGTCACGAGCCTCGTGAACGCCGTGATGCAAGGCCCGGACTGGGACTCCACGGCAATCTTTGTGACCTGGGACGACTGGGGTGGGTTCTACGACCACGTGAAGCCGGCCGTCGTCGACGAGAACGGCTACGGGCTACGGGTGCCCGGACTCGTCATCAGCCCGTATGCGAAGCGCGGGTTCATCGACCATCAGACGTTGAGCTTCGATGCCTACCTCAAGTTCATCGAAGACGACTTCCTGGGCGGACAGCGTCTCGATCCGCGCACCGACGGTCGACCCGACCCGCGCCCGACGGTGCGTGAGAACGTCGCCATCCTCGGCGACCTCGCGCACGACTTCGACTTCACGCAACCACCGCGACCGCCCTTGCTTCTGCAGCCGTACCCACGGACCACTCTCACGGGCTGACGTCGGACGTTCACGCCGCCGCGTCCCGGTCGCCGACGACATAGTCTCGCGTGATGGGCCGCGCCGATCGAGAACGAGGACTCGCCGAGCAGGAGCGGAAGCTGGCGCAGGTGGAGCGGAAACTGGTCGAGAATCGCGACCGGGACGAGTTGACGCATTTCCGGGCGATGCATACGCACGAGCGAGCCGCTGAAATACACGACGCGCTGGCGGATTTCTTCCCGAACGGGGACGACTGATCCCGGCGCGGACCGAAGAGGTGACGCGAACGCACCTGCTGGCTAAGCCAAGCGGGCTCGACCGGAGCGTTCGAGTAGGTCGGACCACGGGTCGCCGGTTGGGGGAAGTCGTGCCTGGCCGGGCCACTCGCGCACGTAGTCGCGCAGGCGGACGCAAACGTCATTCGGTGGATAGAACGCGATTTTGAGCCCCGTGCATACGTCGTGCGCGTGCAGGATCATCTCCAACGCGCCCCTCGCCGCGAAATCGCGCGGGGTTCCGGTTTGCGCGTGGGGCCATAGGCCAATCACGGCGCGTGCATCCGGCTCAGCGATTGCGATGACGGCTGACAGCATCGTCGCCGAGGCTTGTAGGCCATCGACGAGGTCCGTCGGAGTCGCGTTCGGCAGCGCGTGCAGTTCACCGAACGGCGGGTACGTGTCTTGCCGTCGCGATGCGAGGAAAAAAGCATACGAGAACACACAGTCGACGGTGTGATCGGCCGTCTTCCAGCAACTCCACTCCAGCGTGCCCGCCGGAACCGACCAATCACGATCGACACCCGACCGCCACGCATCGACCACGATCCGGGACAGCGCGGAGAAATCCTCGGGCGAGAAGCTGCGAACATCGATCGCGTCGTTCACGGGTTTCCTCGATTCATGTGGTTGGCGATCGAACGTGCGAGAGCGGCTTGATCGGAGTCAGGAATATCGAGATAACCGTGCTCCTGCATGAGCGCCGCGTACTGCTGTCGCTCGTAGGGAAGGCCGGGCGGCAGCGGGGCGACATGCCAGTGGACGTGCGCATTGCCCTGATTGCTTCCTAGAGCCAGCAAGTAGAGCCGTTCCGTCGGTACTGCGAGCGAAACGGCCCGACCAAGTTGATGCACGCGTCGCTGAAGGTCCACGTACTCGTCCTCGGTGAAGTCACCTATGACACCAGTCCGGTGTTCGAGTGGTGCAAGCAGTGCGTAACCGATGAGCGTTGGCGCCTTCGCGAGAAAGCTGACGCTGACGTCGTCTCGCCTGATGACCATGTGGTCGTCGAGATCGCCTGCGACAATCGAGCATATGAAGCAGGCTCCGCGCCTGGAATTGTCGCGGGTGCGCTGCACATAACTGACGACGTCGAACGGGACCCTCCGATAACTCGACACGCGCACAGGTTGCCCGATCCGGCCCTGGTTCTGCGAGACTCCAGAGGTGACCACGTCGCTGCTCGGACTTCGCACCGTCATCTACCCCGCAC
>JALYLU010000059.1:5575-13191 GCA_030774075.1 Actinomycetota bacterium
GCCGTAAGCTGCGCGGATGGCCATCGCACTCGACGGACTCCGCACCGTCATCTATCCGTCGCCCGACCTGAATGCCGCCAAAGCGTGGTGGACGGGGTATCTCGGGATCGATCCGTACTTCGACGAGCCGTTCTACGTCGGGTTCAACGTCGGCGGCTATGAACTCGGGCTCCTCCCCAGTGCCAACCCCTCAGACGGCGCGCTCACGTACTGGGGCGTCGCCGACGTGAGCGCCGCCGTTGCCGCGTCACTCGCGCGCGGCGCAACTGAACACGCGCCCACGTCGGCTGTAGGCGACGACATCGTCACTGCGACGGTGCGGACGCCGCAAGGCGCGATCGTCGGTTTCATCTACAACCCGCACTTCGACGCGACCTGACCTCGGACGCCCGATCCGCAGTTCTGCGCGCCGCTGAAGCTGCGCGTGAGTAAGTTGTGCCTATGACGATCGTGGACGACTTACTCGCCCACCCCGGGCTGTATATCGGTATCGACCGCGTCGCAGGCTCCGACCTGCGTGGTGCCGCGCGTATCGCCGTTGCTCCATTGCCTGGCGGTGCCGGGGTCACGCTCGATTACGAGATCTTCAACCCCGCGACCCCTGATCGAGTTCGAGGTCACATCGAACACACGATTGTGGCGCGAACTCACGGCGGCGGCGCGGTGATGGTGATCGGGCACGAACACGCGCCATCGGTCGCGATTCTGCGTGAAGCCGAACCCGGAATTTTCGAGCTCGGAGCGGAGGGCTCACCCTTCCCGATGAAGGTCGAGCTAACGATGCCGGCACCCGGGCAAATCCGGCATTCTTGGTGGTACGGCGCGCCCGGCGAAGAAGCGATCGAACGCGACGTCTCCGTACTCGAGCGGATGCCCTGAGCGTTCTCTATCGGGTGTACGGGATTCGCGTGATGCCGCCGGCATCGATCCAGAGCGTGGTCGGGAGAGCGGTCATCGTGATGATGGGGAATCCGATCCGTGTCGGGGCGGCGAGGGGGCGGTGTGTGACGAGGTCGTAGGGTGTGACGTTGCCGCTACTGCTGCTGTCCGGTTGACCGCCCAGCCACACGACGCTCGGGCCGACCGTCGCAGCAAGATTGACCGTGTCTTTGACGGCGATCGGCGGTCCGATCTGTTCACCCGTGCGCTCGTCGGCTTCGATGACGCCCGCGGGCGTGAGGAGCCATAGGCGCTGCTGGGTCGCCGCGAGCATCACCTTCACGTCTTGACGAACAACCGTCACGTGCAGCGTTGTCGTGTCGAAGCGCAAGAGGTTCGCGCCTCGGACATACCAGAGCGCGTGTGTGCCGCTGGACATGACGTCGAAGGTGCGTGGGATGATTGCACGCTGCGCGATCCGATTCGTCGCGGGATCGACCGAGACGACATCTCCTCGTGCCTCGTCGTTGGGCACGGGTCGGACGACCCAGAGCTTGCCGTCGACGAACGCGAGCCCGTCGACAACGAACAAGTTCGCGCGCATCGAGATCGTCGCGGTCACGTGGTTTCGTACGGGGTCGATGCGAGTCACGGTCTCCGTACCGGTGTCGTCGACCCAGATCGCGGCTGCACCAGCTGCGAGATTGCGAACGTCGCTCGTACCCGGCACGGCGATCGTCGCGGTCAGGTCTCCCGTCGCGGGATCGAAGCGGGCGACGCGGTCGGGTTGCGAGACCCAGATCGAGCCATAAGCCGAAATCATCCGCATCGACGACCCCGTGATCATCGTCGCCCGACCAAGCTTCACGCTCGGCGTCGATCCACCGAGCGTCGTGCTCCCGGACCTCGGTGCTCTCCCAGCCGCGGCTCGATGACTCGAAGAGCACGCCGTCGCGCTCGCTGCGAGTGCGACGAGCAGGAACAAGCAGAGCCGACCTGCGTCACTTCGAGAACGCATCACGAACTAGACGCCCCAGACGTCGTCGCCGTTGCGACGGTGAGCCTCTGGTCCGCACACCGGGTCAGGAGAACAGTCGGCGATAGAGGTCGTCGAGGTAGCCGTTCACCTTCGCCCGCTTCCAGAAGGTGAAGCCGAGCCTCCGCGCGACGTTGCTCGACGGCCCGTTCGTCGGGTCGATCATGGCCAGTAGTTCCCCACGAAAGCTCTCGGCGGCGAGAGCAAGGACGGCGCGACCGGCCTCCGTCGCATACCCGCGTCCTCGGGCCTCCGGTACGAGGCGATATCCGAACTCGAGTCGACGCTGTCCCTCGAAGTCGAACCAGGCGACGCCGGCATAGCCGACGATCTTCCCCGTCGACAATTCGGTCAGTGGCTGCTTCGCGTACGACAGGTCGGCTGCGTTTCTCAACATTTCGTCAAATCGAGCGTTGGCCGACTCGGTACTGCACACGCCATCGGAGAACACCATGAAGTCGTGGTCGCAGAAGAGCTCGACGAACTGCGCCCTATCGGTCTCCAGCGGGCGACGCAGCTCCAGGCGGTCGGTCAGCACGACGAGGCACCCGCGCCCGAAGCGTGTCCCGATGGAACAGAGATCACTGGAGACAAAACTCGTTGCCCTCGGGGTCGCGCATGACCGCCCACCGGTGCCCGGGATGCTCACCGAACTCGATGAACTGCGCGCCCCGACCCACGAGCCGAGTCACCGCGTCGTCGAGCATCTCCCCATCGATCGGCACGTCGAGATGCACCCGGTTCTTCGCGATCTTCTGCTCCGGGACACGCTGGAAGTAGAAGCGTGGACCGTTCCCCTCGGGGTCGACTGCGGCCAGCGCATCCGCGAAGAAGAGGCGTCCGTCGATGCGGAGGACATCGGATTCGCCGACGACACCCGATTGAAGCAACTGGGACACGATCTCGTCTCCGCTTTCGATCTCATAGCCGAGGAGATCACACCACCACGCCGCCAGCCGGTGCGGGTCCACGGCGTCGAAGGTCACCTGCACATGTCGAGTCATCGTTCCGACGTTGCCCTCCTAGTTGCGTTTGACGATGCCGCGGAGCTGGTGGCTCTCAACGTCCCTCGAGGAAACCATCGCACTGCCCGCTGCTGACGATGTTGACGAAGTTCAGCGCGGCGCTCAGTAGCGTGCCGACGTCATCGTCACCAAAGTTGGCGGGTCCGGCGGCAACGATCGCGTTCAGAGCATCGTGGAACTGCAGCAACACTGTCTGCTGCGACGGATCGAACCGACCGATATCAGCAATCGCCCGATTGCCCACGTCGTTGATGGCCTCGGCGTCCTCGAACGTTGCGATCGGGTTCGCTGCCGAAAACGGCATCCGGTCACCTTCGACGAGCTTGTGTACTGCGTCGAAGCCGATCTTCGCTTGGAACCGCAGCTTCCAGAAATCGACGACGCCGATCTCGTCCTGCGCGGTGTGATAACACGGACCGGTTGCGTCGCTGAAGAACACGGTCGGAATGCCGGCGCTGATGAAGTTGACGTAGTCGCTGCGGTACTGTCCAAAGATCGAGCTCAAGGAATGCAGGCCGAGAGGTCCCGGGCTGCCGGCGCGTGCGACGATCGACTGCAGCTGCGGACCGCCCGTCTCGGATCCGATCGCGAAGGTGTCGGCGCGCAGGCTCGGCAGTACGTTCGCGCCTTGGATGTCGTAGTTCACGTAGGCGACGGTCTGCGCGAGCGGGCGGAGCGAATGCTGGACGTAGTACCGCGACCCGAGGAGCCCGTCTTCCTCGCGGTCCCAGAGCGCCAAGATGACCGATCGGCGCGGTGGCTTCGGGCGCTGCGCGATCTCGCGTCCGATCGAAAGAACCTCGGCGACGCCGGCGGCGTTGTCGGTAGCGCCGTTGCAGATGTGATCGCCGGATACGGCGCTCCGGCACGACGAGCCGAGATGGTCGTAGTGCGCGCCGACGATGACGTACTCGTCCGAGAGCTCGCCGCCACGGATCAGCCCGAGGATGTTCGTCCCGCCGACGATCAGCTGCTTGAAGGCGTCGTCGCCCGCGCGTGAGGTGTTCAGTCCGACCGCGAAGGCCTTCAGCTGATCGATCAAGAAGCGCTGCGCGAGGAAGGAGCCGGGAGTGCCGTTATCGCGACCTTGTGTCGCGTCACTGGCGAGGGTTTGCACGTCGAGC
The DNA here is from genome assembly GCA_030774075.1 of Actinomycetota bacterium. Classification (GTDB taxonomy): domain Bacteria; phylum Actinomycetota; class Acidimicrobiia; order IMCC26256; family PALSA-610; genus PALSA-610. Next base: position 9,640 of record JALYLU010000059.1, read on the forward strand.
TCGAGCCCAGATCGGTTTCCCTGGCCCTCGATCGCGTTGGTCGCGAAGGCGCGCGCGCTCGGCGTCGCGCCCGACGCCGCCGTGAGCGCGGTTGCGAGGACGAGTGCGACGACGATCACATGCCGAGGATGGACGGAACGTGATGCCATAGCGTGAGACTTGCAGCCGTCGCGCCGCATGTCGAGCGCCCCAGAGGTCCGTCGATCTGCGACCACTCCGCCCTTACATCTCGAGCGAACGTTCGCGGGATGTTGACAGCGAGGCAACGACGCGATGTGCTTGTTGAAACTATCTGGCGCTCGGGCTCCACCGCCTTCGCGCTGGTATGGCGACGTTCTGGTTGTCGTCGCCAAGCAGCGAGGCGGCCTCGTACGGGTGCCAGGGACGGTCGTGACACGTATCGGAATGGCGCACACGGGATTGGCCTTGGCATTGATGGCGGCTGGGTTGGTGGGTCACGCCGCTCCCGCGGGTGCACTTGGTCAGCCTGAGGGCTCGCCGGCGGTGAGGCCCGCGATCATGGCGGGAGGCGAACATTCGTGTGCCTTGTTGCCGGCCGGAACCGTTGAATGCTGGGGCCGCAATTACTTCGGCCAGTTGGGCGACGGCACGACCACGAACTCGTCGATACCGATTGCGGTGAGTGGCCTCGGCAGTGTGGTCGGCATCGCGACGGGTGGCGCGCATACGTGCGCGCTCGTTGCCAATGGGACCGTCAAGTGCTGGGGCTACAACGTCTACGGCGGGTTGGGCAACGGCACCACCGCCAACTCGTCGATACCGGTTGCGGTGAGTGGCCTCACCAGTGCGGTCGCCATCGCGACCGGCGACATGCATTCGTGCGCGCTGGTGGCGAACGGGACCGTGAAATGCTGGGGGAACAACCTCTACGGTCAGTTGGGCAACGGCACGACCACCAATGCATCGACCCCCGTGGTGGTGAGTGGCCTCACTGGCGTGATCGCGATCGCGATCACGGGGAACGTCGCGCACTCGTGCGCGCTCATGGCGAGTGGGACCGTCAAGTGCTGGGGCGGCAACTACTACGGTCAGTTGGGCAACGGCACGACCACGAACTCCTCGACACCAGTCGCGGTCAGCAGCCTCGGCGGTGTGGTGGCAATCACAGGGGGCTTTACGCATTCCTGCGCGCTGATGGGGATCGGCACGGTCAAGTGCTGGGGCCGCAACGGTTCCGGGGAGCTGGGCAACGGCACGACCAGCGACTCGTCAATACCGACCACGGTGAGCGGACTCTCCGGCGTGGACGCGATTGCCGGGGCCGTCGGTCATGTATGCGCGCTCATGGCGAACGGCACGGTCAGATGCTGGGGCAGTAACTCTTTCGGCGATCTGGGCAACGGCAGTCTCACAATGTCGTCGACCCCCGTCGCGGTGAGCGGTCTCACGGGCGTCGTCGCCATCGCCACTGGTTCGCAGCATTCGTGCGCGCTGTTGGTGAACGGGACCGTGAAATGTTGGGGCCGCAATTTCTACGGTCAGTTGGGCAACGGCACCACCACCAACACGTCGACCCCGGTTCCGGTGAACGGCCTCAGCGGGGTCGCCGCGATTGCGGCCGGCGGTTCTCATTCGTGCGCGCTAAAGACGGACGGGACCGTCAAATGCTGGGGCTACAACAGTTCCGGGCAGTTGGGCAACGGCACCACCACCAATACGTCGACCCCGGTGCCGGTGAGCGGCCTCAGCGGGGTCGCCGCGATTGCGGCCGGGAACTCTCACTCCTGCGCGTTGATGGCCGGCGGGACTGTCAAATGTTGGGGCGCCAACGATTCTGGCCAGCTGGGCGACGGCACCACCAGCAACAGATCGACGCCGGTCGCAGTGACCGGCCTCATCAGTGTGATCGCGATCACCACCGGTTCGGCGCATTCGTGCGCGCTGATGGGGAACGGAACCGTCAAGTGTTGGGGCCACAACCATCACGGCCAGTTGGGAAACGGCACCACCACCGACAGGTCAACGCCGGTCGCAGTGACCGGGCTCAGCGGTGCGGTTGCCATCGCAGGAGGCTTCGCGCATTCGTGCGCGCTGATGGGGAACGGAGCCGTGCAGTGTTGGGGCCGCAACCAAGACGGCCAGTTGGGAAACGGCACCACCACCAATACGTCGACGCCGGTACCGGTAAGTGGCCTCAGCGGGGTCGCCGGGATTGCGGCGGGCAACTATCACTCCTGCGCGTCGATCGCGAACGGGACCGTCAAGTGCTGGGGCGCCAACACCACCGGCCAGCTGGGTAATGGCACCACCACCGACAGGTCGACCCCGGTCGCAGTGAGCAACCTCACCAGCGTTGAGGCGATCACCGCCGGCGGCTTCTATTCGTGCGCGTTGCTGACCGACGGAACCGGGCGGTGCTGGGGCGACGACATCGCCGGCCAGCTCGGCTGGCCGTCCGGCACTTTGGCGACGACACCGGTGCCGGTCAGCGGCCTCACCTCCGGCATCGCGATCACCGCCGGCGCGTCCCATTCATGCGCGTTGCTGATGAACGGGACCGTCAAGTGCTGGGGCGGCGACTTCTACGGCCAGCTGGGCAACGGCACCACCACCAACACGTCGACGCCCGGCGCGGCTGCCGACCTGAGCCTCGGCACCACTGCCGTAACAGTGGCCGCGGGCGGCTCTCACTCGTGCGCGTTGATGACCGGCGCGACTGCGAAGTGTTGGGGCGTCAACAGTTCCGGCCAGCTGGGCAACGGCACCAACAGCAATTCGTCGACGCCGGTACCCGTGAACGGCATCACCGACGCAGCCGCGATCACGGCCGGCGGGTCTCATTCGTGCGCGTTGACGGCCGGCGGGACTGTCAAGTGTTGGGGCGCCAACAGTTCCGGCCAGCTGGGCAACGGCACCAACAGCAATTCGTCGACGCCGGTGAGCGTGAGTGACGTGTCGAATGCGGTCGCGATCACGGCCGGCGAGTCTTATTCGTGTGCGCTCTTGGTGGGCCGGACCGTCAAGTGTTGGGGCGCCAACAGTTCCGGCCAGTTGGGAAACGGCAGCACCACCAAATCGTCCACGCCAGTGAGCGTGACCGGTCTCTCGGGCGTCGACACCGTCTCGGCGGGCGGCGCGCATTCGTGCGCACATCTGACGAACGGCACCATCAAGTGCTGGGGCGCCAACGCGTCCGGCCAGCTGGGCAACGGCACCACCGCCGACTCATCCGCACCAGTCGTCGTCAGTGGTCTGATCAATGTGCTCACGGTCACGGCTGGAAACAACCATACGTGTGCGCTCCGGGCGAACGGCATGGCCACGTGTTGGGGCGCCAACGTCTACGGGCAGTTGGGCAATGGGTCAACCACCGACACGTCGACCCCCGTCGGGATAACCGGCCTCAACGGCGGCGTCGCTCTCACTGCGGGGCTTGCGCATTCGTGCGCACAGCTGGCGAACGGCTCCATGAAATGCTGGGGCGCGAACACGTCAGGGCAGTTGGGCAACGGCACCACCACGAATAACTCGACGCCGGTTGCGGTGAGCGGTCTGAACGGTGTGGTCGCGACCGTCGCCGGTGCGTCGCAT
>JALYLU010000060.1:0-6213 GCA_030774075.1 Actinomycetota bacterium
GGCGAAGTCTTCACCGCGCTCCTTGTTCTCAGTTCGGAGTCGAGTGGAACTACGGTTCGCGTGACGGTCGCGGTCGACTCCGCAGAGCGGGACGCCCTCGCGACCATGGTCGGATCTTCAGACGTCACCCTCGCGCCGGTGCTCACGCCGTCGCACTCAGCTTTCCGGTGCGTCGCAGCGCACGAACGGCGTCGACGAGCGCGGCCGGCAGCGTAAAGACGGCATCGTCGCCTTCACCGTCTTGCACGATGGGAAACGCCAGAACCGGGTTGGTGCAGGATTGCGCCAACTGCGGTAGGTCGCGCGTCAACGAGGGCTTGCCCGCTAGGCCGAGCTTGCGCTTTAGCTCCGGCCAGCCGACGCTTCGCCCGAAGTTGTCGCTGCAAAGCGACAGGAACTTGAGCTCGCGTCGCGGTAACGCGTCCCAGACCTGAGTGAGCTTCTGCGCGTCGAAGAGAGCAGGCTTGCCCGCGGCTGTGGTCACGGCTGCCGTCCACGCGCCGAACGCGGCGTAGAAGCGCGCGACATGTTCGGTCGCAAGTACAACTGACATTTTTTGCCACTCGTCGGCGTTCGACCCACCGGCGGGGTCGCGCGGCTGGTTGCCCGCTACGAGTGCACCGAGCGCGAGGTTGAAGTCGCGCGTGCGATCGACCGGAACGAGTACCGGCACAGCGACGGGGTCGGTCATGCGCTCAAGTGTCGCGGGTGCGCCTCTCGGTGTCGACCGCGCAGCGCGTGAGGCGCGATGGCTCAGACGCGGCCGTCCCTGGCGCCTGGTGCGCCGGTACCGGCGCCGCCTCCTCCCACCTCGAAGGAGTCCATCCGCAGAACAGTTCCCCGTCTACGTCGACGACGGGGGCACGCTACGCACCGACCACGCCCTCAACCTGTAGTCCGTCCCAACTCTTCGCTTCCACTACCGACTCGAACGCAAGCCGCCGCCCGTCGCTTTCGATCGATGACCAGCACCGCACATGCGCGAGGCTCATCAGTGAGTACCGATCGCGGCTATGGCGTGATCGGACCTACCAAGGTCGCCGGCAACGCGTCCTGACCAAGAAACACCCATTCGGGAGTGCCCTTCAAATCGATCTCATACCGGTTCATTTTGAATCCCGGGTTCACGAACCACTCGAATCCCGCAGCAGCGATCGCCTTTTGCACCTTGTCCTCGTGCAGTATGTCGTGGCCCTGGTGGGAGTCGGGGAAGCGCTGTTCGTCGACGCCGGTCGTTGTCTTCAAGTGGTTCCAGCAGTCAGTTCGACGAAGGTCGAGCACCGTCGCCTTCGCGAAGTCCATATCAATCGCGTATAGGAGCGCGGGTTTCCCTGGCATCGAGTGAAACAAGGCGAACCCCTCCGCGAGTTGTTGCGACGCGGACCAGTAACTTCCGAAGCCGAGCTTTGGAGGCGACCACCCATCAGCTCGCCACGGGTTGTGAGGTTCCTTCCCTGCATCGCGCCAGATTGCCCGCTCCGGGACGCTTATACCCGGCCCAGCGAAGGCCGGAAGGGGAGCATCGGTCGACCCAACGACTTTCCATTCGCACCCTCATGACGACCGAGGCGTCACCCGCGGAGGCACCCAGATCAGGCAGATATGGCGCAGGACCTGGGTCTGAATCGCGATGCCCATCCGCGCGAGCTGTGCAGCGACCCGCGACGCAATGGTGCCGTAACCGAGGCGGGCGAGGGAGGCGAAGAACGAACGCAAACGCGTCGGACAAGCACCAGCGACAACTCCCGCCTCGACACGCATCCAGTGGTCCAATGTCTCCCGTCCCCGCGTGTCGACTTCGTCGTGGTGGAACGTGTCGTCATCCACACGATGGCACGACTCCGGAAGTTGACCGTTTGCCAGAGACGAGGCGAGCGATGGCAACGAGTAGTGCATGTCGATGCCGAGTTGTCGCTGAATGGCGATGAGGCGCTGGGCGCGGGCGGTGCCAGTCAGTGCCTGTGTTGTTGAGGAAGCCGAGGTCGGTGGCGTCGGACCGACACGAAGCGTCGAACTCCCGCAAGATGTAAGCGCGGAGACCACAAGGACAAACGCGACCCCGCGAGCGGCACGGAGCCGACGCCGGGCGAGGAAGCGCACTAGCGCATCATGCCCGATCAGGCGTTCTCTCGGCGAGCACCGAACGGCTGCAGTTATGGACGGGCACGTTGACTACGCGTCGTCAGACTTGCGCGCCAGGAGGTACGCCTGCTGCGACTTTTCGGCCTTGTCCGGCTCGCGAACGAGTCGGGCGAAGACCACCAGCCCAGACTCATTCAGTTGCTCGGAAACGACCTCGGGTAAACGCCGGTAGACATCGAGCGACAGGGCGTGTCCGTACGCGTGTTCCAAGTGCACGGGGACATCGCCTACCTGGAACGCGAGAAGGAGGTAACCGCCCGGGGCAAGTACGCGGTGGAACTCGGCGAACACGGCGGGCAGGTACTCCGGTGGGGTGTGAATGATGGAGTACCAGGCGACGATGCCGCCGAGGGTGCTATTGGCTAGGTCCAGTGAGCACATGGACCCCTCGTCGAACCGAAGGTTTGGGTGTGCTCGACGGGCCTCGTCAACCATCGCGGGCGAGAGATCCACGCCGAAGGTTGTCAAGCCGAGGGAATGCAGATAGCCCGTGACGCGGCCCGGTCCGCAGCCAAGATCAGCGACTGGTCGATTACTGGCGGCCTGCACAAGTTCGGCGAACGCGCCGATCAGTGCGCGCTCCAGTGGCTTGCTCGCGAGTTCGGTGCGCAAGAGCGCCGCGTAGTCGACGGCAACGGTGTCGTATGCGGCGCGAATCGCGTGCAGGTAGGTCGGTTGGGTCACGCTGCGGACCGTATCGACCGCGGCGGACACGCGCTCCCAATCGGAGCTATCGCGTGTCGACAAGGCCGTTGGTCGGTATGGCGAGGTCGCGGCGGAGCTTGGCGAGAAAGCGCGGGAGATGCGGATCGAGTTGGTCGGTCGGAGCGAGGTCAACCTCATCGAAGCTCCACCAGCGGACGCTCGCGAACTCTTCCTGGTCGGCTTGGAGTGGCGTTGTCCGCGGGGCGGTGAGTACGTACCAGAGGCTCACGTCGGCGTGGCCTGCGTCGCGTCCCACGGTGGTGGTCTGGGTGATCAGGAGTGGGTTGCTCGATAGCCCTGACACCAGTGCGGCCGCGATCCCGAGTTCCTCACGAAGTTCTCGCAGTGCTGTCGCGGCTGGGTCTTCGTCGGGTTCCACATGACCGCCGGTCGGCAACCATCGTTGGGCGCTTCGATGGTCGACCAGTAGGAGCGACCTGGCGTCTAGGTCGACCAGCACGACGTAGGCGACGAGATGTTTCGGCGGTTGGTCGGGCTTCGCGAAGCGGTAGAGGTCGACTCCGCTCGCGATCCAGGCGAGGGTGTCGAGTCGGTGGCGTGCTTCTACGTCGTCGACTGGAGCAATCTCGCGCACGATGTCAGCGAGGTGAGACCGCTGGTCGCCCGACACGTCGTCATTCTGTAACAGATGCACGTCTGGCGCTGCGGCCTTGCGCTCATCGTCATTCCGAGAGGGCCCTCAGGTCGTGCTCCGAGATCTGGGACGCGTCGCTCACGACGGCGCTGGAGAGATGCTGAAACGCGTGCTCGATAGGACCGACGACGATGATCGGCTTGTCGCGCGCGAAGGCGTACCCGGTCTCAAAATGTCGTCCACCTCTCGCCGGTGCCCCCGTCGTCAGGACGAGGAAGACTTCGCAGGCATCGATGTCTTCGAGGTTGCGTTCGGCAGCATCGAGAGCAGCCCGTTCGTCACTGGGCCCACCAACGCGCGACGCGGCTGCAGATTCGGCGGCATTCGCGCGGGTATGCCATCGGCTAACAACCCGGGCGCTGGCACTGGCCTCAAGGAGCCGAGCGACCCTGTTCGCGTCGTGGGCTCGCCCGAGGTCGGCTGCGATATATACGTTCGTCGTCCCATTCGACACTTGAACTGCTCCAAAGCTTTTAGCCGAAACCGGGGCGTTCGCGGTCAGTCGCGACGGTCGTCGCCCGTGCGATCGCGAATCAGACTGGCGCATCCGGGCACCCGACGGCGAGCACGGATCGGTACACATCTACGGGCTATGGACGAGTCGGTGTCGATTCGCAGTCGTGACGAAGGACGCGACGCGCACAGTGGGGACAGTCCCGGCGAGCGACGCGACAGTCGAAAACTGCAATCGTTCCGGATCGACGCTGCGATCGAGTTAGGCCAGGGAGTCTCTCGGCTCCGTATAACTCATATGGAAAGCTTCCTGAAGTCCTTTTGCCTCGTCGCGGTCTGCGTCGCGGGTGTCACAGCGTGCGGGTCGAGCAGTACGGCGTCTGGGCCCGCGAATACCGCTACCTCCGCCGGGTCTACGACGAGCGCGCCGCTCACGAGCACATCCGCAGGCCCGACGATCACGATCAGCAAAGATCTGAAGTTCTCGTCCGTCCCGGTCAAGGCCGGCGCGACGGTGACCGTCCGAAACGACAGCGCGGTCGAGCACACGGTGTCGGCGGACACGGTCGCGGGAGGCTTCGATATCACGATGGAGGCGGGCAAGAAGATGACGTTCACCGCGCCGTCGAAGCCGGGCGCGTATGGATTTCATTGCAATATCCATACCTTCATGAAGGGCACGCTCGAGGTCACTTGATGCTTCGCACCCGGGAGATGCACCACCGCGAAGTTCAGTCCTGGTCGGTACGGATTGGTGCTGTTGCGCTGGTCATGGCGTGCGCGGCTTGTGGAGGCGGTGCTTCTTCCTCGCCGGCGAGACCGGCTGAGCGGCAGGTGCTGCAGACACGAAACCCGCAGCCGTCGGCATCCGCGCGCATGGTGTGTGCGACCGAGGGCCGAACCGAGATCGCGCAGGCGGTTGGTCGCGACGTGGCGCGGCCCCTCGTCGGTCGCTGGCGTGACGGCGTGTACTCGTGCGACTACGTCTACGCCGACGGGAAGCGGATCGCATTGTCCGTGAAGCAGCTTTCCAGCAGTGCAGACACCACGGCCTATTTCGACATGCTCGGCACCCGGATGGGCCGCATGCATGCGCTGCAAGGCCTTGGGCAGGGCGCGTACCAGACGACGAACGGGTCGACGGTCGTCCGCAAGGACAACCTTGTCTTGCTCGTCGACGTCACGCACCTTCCCGCGACATTCGGTACGCCATCCAGTCCGAAAGCGGATGTGTCGCTCAGCGTCGCGGCAACAATCATGGGCTGCTGGACGGGCGCGTAGACAGTCACGCGCGGTTACCCATGGATCCGAGAACTAAACGGGATACCGCGGCATCTCTTGGCATCGCCGCATCGAACACTTCTTAGACCTTCCTACGAACCTCGTGGGTGAACCGGTCTTTATCCTCGAGGAGGAGTCACGAATGAATCTCAAGAAACTTGCTGTCGCGGTTGCGGCCTCAGGTGGAGTGATGGCGCTCTCGCTGTTCGCCGTAAGTCCCACGACCGCGCAAGCAGCCGATGCGTCGACCTCGTATCAGGCGAACCTGCAGGCCCTGAACAAGTCGGGGGCGTCGGGCACCCTCATGTTGACGCTCAACGGAAGTCAAGCGACGATCGTCGAACACACGTCGGGCCTCGCGGCGACGTTCTCCGGCAATCCGTATCCGCACGTGCAGCACATCCATATCGGCGCCAAGGGAACGTGCCCCACGACGGCCGCGGACACGAACAGTGACGGTGTCATCAGCACCACCGAAGGTGGACCGTTCTACGGCGCGATCGGCGCGACCCTGTCCACCAGCGGTCCCACCACTCCGGCCTCGGGAACGGTGCTCAACATCGCGCCGAGCGGAGCCCGCTTCGACTACAGCCGCACGATCACGCTCGACGCGGCAACGACCGCCTCGATCAAGGCGAACACCGGCGTCATCGTGGTGCACGGTCTCGACCCGACCACGCTGAGCGCCAAGGCCCAGGCTGAAAAGAGTGACCTCGTTCCGTCACTTCCTCTGGCGGCAACCTCACCCGCACTATGTGGAGCATTGGTCGTGTCGCAGACGGCTGCTGTCCCGACTGGCGGCGCGGCAACCGGCGCCGGCGGCACGTCGCAGTCGGCGAATCGGTTCTTCGAGGTCCTCGGTGCCGCACTGCTCGGCGGTTCGGTGTTGCTTTTGGGGGCACGGAAGTTCGCGCCGGCACGCACCCGCGGCTGAGCGAAACCAAGTGAACTGCATCGCGAAAGTGTGGTCGCCGCGC
>JALYLU010000060.1:6223-13112 GCA_030774075.1 Actinomycetota bacterium
GACCACACTCGCAATCGCGATGGGCATCGGCGGAGTCGCGGCGCTCGGAGTCGCCTACACTCGACACCAGTCGGCGCCACCCCGACCACCACTCACGTCGGCCGGGCGCATTGCCCATACGCCGGCATCCATCGCACATACTCCAGCTTCAACTTCACACACGAAGCCCCTGCGACGCGTGCCGTCGAAGGCGGTCGGGGTTGCGCCGTCACCGCCGGTCGAGATCAGCATTCCGGCGATCGGTGTGCAATCGTCGATCGTCGACCTCGGTCAGAACGCCGACGGCACCGTCGAAGTGCCGAGTAGCTTCCACGTCGTCGGCTGGTACAAGTACGCCGTCACTCCCGGGCAAGTCGGCCCGTCTGTATTCCTCGGACACGTCGACTCACAGTCCGGGCCCGGAGTCTTCTACCGGCTCGGACAGCTGCGAATCGGTGATCGAGTTGTCGTGAGGCGCACGGACGGCAGATCCGTCGCCTTCGCGATCACCGGTGTCCGCGAATACTCGAAGACCGCATTCCCAAGCATCGACGTCTACGGCAACACGTCGACACCAACCATCAGGCTCGTCACCTGTGGCGGACCCTTCGACTCCGCCACGCACCACTACATCTCCAACATCGTCGCGTTCGGAGAAATGATCTGAACCATCCTCCTCGGCGACAGCGCCCATCCGTCACGGAACCTCGCCGTAATGTCCGCGGCTACTGGGCGCAGACTTCATCGCGGCGATGAGCGTCGACGCCGTGGCCACGATCCACGCGTCGCCGACGGTGAGCCCGAGACGTTGGAACAATCCGTGAGCCGGCCCGAAGGTGCTTGCAAACAGGCAGGTCGCCGAGATGGTGCCGGTCAATACCGAGAGGCGCGCCCAGCCCGCCCGACCGGTTCGTGCGAGCGGGCTCGCGGCGAGCAGGGGAAGGGCAACGATTGCCGCGTAGCCGAGACCGGCGAACGTCGCGTGTACAGCGTCGTCGGCCCAGCCGCCAAGAGGAGTAGCCGCCACCCCGAGCGTGAATCCACCCGTCGCGATGGCCGCCATCCACGCGCGACCCTGGAGTACTTCGCGCAACGCGATCCCGAACGCGACCAGACCGAGCCCGTCCACCACGAACCCGGCCGTCATCGCGACCTGCGTGGACGCGTGGACAGCCGCGAGGTCGCTGATGGCATTGTTAACAGCGGAGTAGCTCGCCGTGGCCGCGCCCGAGATCGCCCACGAACCGACGAAGGCCGCCGGGCCGACCACACCTCCCCACGCGAGCAGTTCAACTCGCGGCTTCACCCGTGCCGTCGATGCATCGCATCGACTGTACCGACAGACACCGCGCCTCTCCCGTTGAGCGCACACAAGTAACGAAAGCGATGCGGCGGCCCTGTATCAGTCCTTTCGGAAAGCGAACCTCCAAGGTCGCGAGCCGGACATCAAGTCTGCGGAAATTTACCGAGCCGCAGCCGTGCTTGACCGCGCGAAGGAGCGACCGCACGAGCAGTCGCCGGCTTTCGGGGTCGAGATCGCGCGAGAGAACCCAAGCGTTGCCTGCCTCATCCTTCGCGGCGAACTTGATCTTTCGACGGCTCCTGTGCTCCACGCGGCGGTGGACGAGGTCTGTGTTGGAGCTAGAAATTGAAGTGACCGCGCTGACGTTTGCGATTCGTCCGGCCTTCCTGAATTCGTCAGGGTGTCCCAGTTCTGCGCGGCGAACGACGCGTCGATGTCCGTGATCGGCGCGCAGAACATCGTGCGGCGAGTGTTTGAGGTGTCCGGGCTCGCCACCCTTCGCGCCACCGCCAGTGTCCAGCTCACAGGTACGCCACCTACCGGAGCGTTACCCCCGTCGAGGCCATCGCTTCGTCGCCCAGACTGTCTTCCCGTGCTGGGAAGGTCGTGCTCCCCAACGGTCGGCGAGTACGGCCACGATCCTCAGACCCCGGCCACCGGGCTGGCCGTCGTCGGCGGCTCGGACTCGGACGCTCTCCGTGCGTGGGTCGCCATCTGAGACTTCCACGGCAATGTAAGGCGTACGGAACGAGACGGACAAGACGACAGGCACGCTGCCATGGACGATCGCATTCGTAACCAACTCGCTCGCGATCACGAGCACCGCGTCGGTTGCTTCGTCGCGAGGTCGGTGATCGGCCGCGAGAAACTGTTCGACGGAGCGCCGTGCGAGGGACGGACTGCTGAGATCGCTCGGTAAGGACAGGACGGTAGGTGCCACCACGGTCGCCTCCTTGACCCTCAGCGTCGACATCCGCCCAGACCGACTGTCTTGATTTCCACGAACGAAGTACTCGCTTTCGCGCCTCTTAGACGCCTCCCGTTCTCTACCCACTTCCGGTCCTGATACTGGGATATCGGATGGCGAGTACGGACGGACGGACGCCTGCCGTTTGCGTACGTGCCGTGCGATTGGATGATGGCGCGCCGGGTAGATGTCAACTTCGCTTATTCGCGGGTCGGGGGTCGCAGTGGTTGATGGGTTCGAGCGTTTGTGGTCGGAACATCGCGATGTCGAACGCCAGTTCAGCCGGTACGCGGACAGGCCGGACGACGCGATCGCCCGCGAGATCTGCGAGAAGCTCACGTTGCACGCGACGATCGAGGAGCGGGTGCTCTATCCAGAGTTGCGCCGCGTGGGGGACGGCGGCGACGACCTTGCTGACGATGCTGCGGCGGAGCACCTTATGGCGAAAATGATCATCTCGCGCATCTACGACTCTTCTCCCGCCGACCTCGAATCGCTCGTCAGGAGGTTGGAGCGCATCGTCGCGGCCCATGTCCAGTTTGAAGAAGACAGCATTTTCCCAGCGATGAATGAAGCGGGGATCGACGTGAACGAGCTTGCTCACCGCCTTGACGCTGCGGCTTCGGAAGCTTCGGCGCGCTACTCCTAGCAGCATGCGGCCCGGGCGTGAGCGCGCTGCGCTACCGGGGTCTGATCCGCTGCTATCGAGCACCATTCGCCGGTTATCGGCGCCGGTACTCTAGGGCGACTGCTGTGTGGCGGACTTCTCGCTTCAGCGGTCGTAGTGGCAAACCGCCTCGATCTTGAATCCGAATGGGTCGTTCCAGAACGCGGCGAAGTACGGCCGGGGATACTGAGGGAACTCCTGCGGGGAATGCAGGCTGACGCTCCCAAGCGAAAGGGCGAGTTCGTACGCGTCAGAGACAGCTTGACGAGTCGGCACCATAAATGCCAAGTGTTGCAAGCCGGTCCGGTTCATCTTGTAGTCGCTGGCGTCGTTCGCCGGATAGAAGAAGATGTATGTTCCCGGTTTCGCGCCTGCGGGCCAGTACGCGAGCTCGTCAGTCGCATTGAAGTACTCGGTGAATCCCAAGGCGGGCATGAGCACGTCGTAATACTGCTTGGCGACGGCGAGGTCGGGAACGTTCAGGCCGATGTGACCGAGCATTCACGGATCTTGCCCGTTTGGGAGCGATCCGGTCGAGCGCCAGACGGGCAGTGTCACTCGAAGGACCGCCCGCGCCGGAATGCAATTTCCGACGCAGGCGGCCGATCGTGTTAGTTGTTGGGTGTGCCGTGACCGTGTGGGTCGACGCCGAAGAACAGGAACAGGTTCGACGGGATCGGACCAACCACATTCGGGTCTTTGGCGTCCAGCAACTGCTGGATGTAGTCGAACGATCGGTGATGCTGGATCGCCGCGAACGTCGTGGGACTGGTCACACCGACCACCTGCACGTCCCACCATTCGGGCTGGAACTGGTTCGTGTCGGTGATGAAGTGATCATGTCCGGGAACCGCGAAGTTCCGAAGCGCGGCGGTGAGTTGAGCGTCGGTCAGGGTCGGATACAGCGGCTTCAACGCCGATTCGAGTCTGGTGAGGTCGACCGTGCCCGGATGGTCAACGCACACGAGGCTCGACGGGCACTGTTGCATGTTCATCGGCACGCTGAACCCGAGGGGGACGGTGATGTAGAGCGGGTCGAAGTTCGGCGCGGGCGGCGTGTTGTACGTTTGGCCGACCTCACAGCCGGTCGACGCGCTCGACGCGACGGTCGTGTCGCAGAAGAACCCCTTCGTGTAGGTGAAGTCGAGTACTTGATGGTCGTAGTAGGCGGCGGTCATGCCGAACTCGTCGATGCCGTGACCAACCGCAGTCGCGTTACTCGGTGGCGTCCCCGTCTCCGCGAATGCGGCGACCGCGACTCCGCTCACCATGAGCGCCGCAACCGCGACTCCGACCAGACGTTTGCGTGTGAATCTCAACGTGCCTCTTCCCTGAAATATTTGGCCGGCGCGAGGAATCGCGCCTGATCTTGTTGTTCGATGCCAGACCGCGACCCGGATGGCCGCGCCCTCGAACGGGCAATGAAATAGGTAGTTGCGGGGGACGTTCAGTCCGCTAAGCGCGGTGCGGGATGGAGGTTTGTCGCGTCTGCAACTTGGAGACAACAGACTGTCTGTACGTATGTCGAACGCGAAATGTTGTCGGCACGACCTTGGAGGCAGTTGTAGATGACCCTTACCGCGTTCGGGCTGAACTGTTCGCTCAAACCAACGGCGGCGTCGAGTACCGCGAAGCTGATCCATGAGGTATTGGCTGCGCTCGCCAGGCATGGAGTGGTCTCGCGAGGCATGGCGCGTGTCGGCGAACGGAACATTTTGCCGGGCGTCACCTCCGACGAAGGTGACGGCGACGATTGGCCCGCGGTACGCCAACAGATCCTCGACGCCGACATCCTCGTGTTCGGCACGCCGATCTGGATGGGTCATCCGTCGAGCCACGCGCAACGGGTCCTCGAACGCCTCGATGCCTTCCTGGGCGAGACCGATCAGGACGGCCGGATGATCTCCCTCGACCGCGTGGCCGTGGTCGCCGTCGTCGGGAACGAGGACGGCGCGCACCACGTCGCCGCTGAGCTTTTCCAAGGGCTCAGCGATGTCGGCTTCACGATTCCCGCCTCCGGAATGACCTACTGGGTCGGCGAAGCGATGCACAAAACCGACTACAAAGATCTTGGCGGCGGGAGCGAAAAGACCAATCAAGCGACCGCAACCGCAGCCGCGCACGCTGCGCACCTCGCCCGACTCCTCCAAGCCCACCCCTACCCGACATCTCGACCGCGGTGAGTTACTAAGGGCCGGTCGGCACCGAGGCCGTTGATCACGCGGCTTGGGTGTGTGCGTCCGGATCGAGGCGGGAAGCGGCCGGGTCGCGAGCGATTTTGACCTGTGGCCGCGCCGGTTTCGCAAGCGGACGGTCGAGCCACCGTTCGAGCGCAGCCCCCGAGCCGAATAACGCGACGGCGAGTGCCGACACGGAGGTGATTGTCGTGAAGGCGTAGAGCGCGGCTTGCATCACGTTGCTGATCGTCACGGCGAGGCTGTACCCACTCTGACCGAACCGAATCCTCGGAACGTGACCCGTCGACCTCGGTGTGTGAGAAAAAATGACGGCGGGTATAGGTCAGTTGTCGGTGAGAGCGTGGCTGGCCTTACTAGGAGAACAAAATGGGCATCGGTGTCAGTCTTCTATTGGTCGCGGTCGGCGCGATTCTCGCCTTCGCCGTGAACGCGACAGTGAACGGCCTCGACCTCGTGACGGTCGGCTGGATCTTGATGATCGTCGGTGGTATCGGCGCACTCTTGTCGATCATCTGCTGGGGCACCTGGGGCGGCTTCGCCGGTAGCCGCCACGACACCACGGTCATCGAAAGAGACCGCACCGTCGTCTGAAGTCTCCGATCGTCGTCACCGTGAAGGGCACACACATGTCAGGCCACGCGCCCGGCTGCAGCGCTCTTCGTCCTCATCGGCGCCGTGCGGTCGGTCGGCGCTCCGTGAACTATCGGGGCTAATTGAGGCGGCTCTGAGCTGCGCACGCCGCGGTTACATGTCGAGGGTTTCGAGTCGCTCGCGCAGTTGGATGAGCGTGCGTGCGAGCAGCCGCGAGACGTGCATCTGGCTGATGCCGATTTCCTCGGCGATCTCCGTTTGGGTCTTGTCGTGGTAGAACCGAAGTTCGACGATGGTGCGTTCGCGCTCGGTCAGGTCGGAGAGCACGGCGTCGAGGAGCACGCGATGCTCGGCGATGTCGAAGCCGTGATCTTCCGCGCCGAGTCGGCGCTCGATCGTGGTCGGCTGCGCGTTCTCGCTGGGACGGGTGTCGAGAGATGACGAGCGGTATGCGGCCCCGGCTTCCATCGCTTCGAGCACTTCTTCCTCGGCCACTCCGAGCTCGGCTGCGACCTCGGGGACGCGCGGCGCACGACACAGTCGCTGCGACAGTTCGTTGATCACGTTGCCGAGCCGAAGATGCACCTCTTGTGGACGGCGGGGTACGCGCACAGACCACGTCTTGTCACGGAAGTGGCGCTTAAGCTCGCCTTGTACCGTAACCGTCGCATAGGTCGAGAATTCGAGGTTGCGGTCCGGGTCGAAGCGCTCGACCGCTTTGAGCATGCCGAGGTATGCGACCTGTAAGAGATCGTCGAAGGGCTCTCCGCGGTTCGCGTACCGGCGCGCCAGGTGCGAGGCCAGCGACTTGTGTGCCTCGATCAGCTCGTTGCGTAGCTTCCGGTCGCCGGACTTGCGGTACTCGACGAACTTCGCCCTCGAACGGGCGCGCTCCTGCGCGGACAACGGCATTTTAGATCGGCGGCGGGCGGGAGAAACATGAGAGGCGGACGTAGTTGTCGTCTGTGCGGAGCTCGTCATCGTCGATGACGGCATTCAGGTTCCTTGCCGTTGCGTGCTCGACGCCGACTTCGACCCCGTCGGCGATGGGCGCGCGTCCCGTGATGTGCAACTCGGTGTCGGCTGTGAAGAAGGTCATCTCGAGCCGTCACGCATCTGCAGCCTCGATCGCTCTGCTCCCAGCTCGTCGAGCGCCACTCGGAGGTTCTCGATCTCTTCGATGT
>JALYLU010000061.1 GCA_030774075.1 Actinomycetota bacterium
ATCCTGCCGCGAGTCCGTGCCCCGGGCGTGACATCGATGGAACAACCAACACCGGAACGACCAACGCCGGGACCATCGGCGCCCGAACGCACTCCGGACATGATCCCTACCCCGTCGCCCCAGACCTCGTTGCGCCAGACCCCGGGGCGCCAGACCCCGTTGCAGACGCGCGACCGACGCGTCCAGATCCGCCTGCAAACCTTGGTCGGCGCCGACGACGCCCTCGTCGCTTGGACGCGCGGTTGGGTGTCCCGCGAGCTGAGGCTGCACCGGCTGCTCGCGGCGCGTACCTTCGACTTCGCAGTGCTCACGGATCGCAACCTCTTCTTGTTCTCCACGGGGTTCTTCAGCCGCCGGCCACGGCGACGCGTGTACTCGTCGCGCCTCGATCGGATCAACGTGTCCGACCACGTCCTACCGCGCGGACGACGACTACGGATCACGTCACGCAATGCCCACCCGCTCTGGCTCGAGTTACCCGTGAGCCATCGCACGACGGCCTTCGCAGACGCGCTCGTCGCACACGCGCACGCGGATTGACGATGAGCTGCGTCATCGCCATCGACGCGGGGACTACGGGAGTCCGCGCCTTCGCCGTCGGCGACGACGGCGAACCGCGCGCGCGCTCGTATCGCGAGTTTCCGCAGCACTTCCCTCGCCCGGGTTGGGTCGAACACGACCCCGACGACATCTGGCAGGCGACGTCCGAAACGCTGGGTGAGGTCGTGCGGGAATTGCACGACCGCGGCGAGGCGATCGCCGCGGTCGGCATCACGAATCGGCGAGAAACGGTGGTGGTCTGGGATCGTCGCACGGGCGAGCCGAGGGCGCGCGCGATCGTGTGGCAGGACCGGCGGACCGCCGAACGTTGCGACGAGCTGCGCGCGGCCGGTTACGAGCCGATGATCCGCCGCGCCACAGGCCTCGTGCTCGATCCGTACTTCTCGGCGTCGAAGCTCTCGTGGTTGCTGCACACCGGCGGAGTGGCCGCCGACGGCGACCTCGCGTTCGGCACCGTCGACGCCTGGCTGCTCTGGAAGCTGACCGGCGGTTCGAACGGGGGCGTTCACGCGACCGATCCATCGAACGCGAGCCGGACGATGCTCTACGACATCGGCGCCGGTGGTTGGTCGGACGAGCTTTGCGAGCTCTTCGAGGTTCCGCGCTCGTGCTTGCCGGATGTGCTGCCGTCGAGCGGCCGGTTCGGCGTGACGGTTCCCGCGCACGCCGCGGGGCTGCGCGTTCCCGTCAGCGGCATCGCCGGCGATCAACAGGCGGCGCTCTTCGGGCAGGCGTGCGTCCTGCCCGGCATGACGAAGAACACCTACGGCACCGGGTCGTTCGTGCTCACGAACGTCGGCACCTCGCGGCCCGAGCCGGTCGACGGCCTGCTGACGACGATCGCGTGGTCGCTCGCGCCGGGCGCGGTGACGTACGCGATGGAGGGCGCGATCTTCGTCACGGGCGCCGCGATCCAATGGTTGCGGGACGGTCTGGGTGTCATTCGCGAAGCGTCGGAGATCGGTCCGCTGGCGGCGTCGGTCCCCGACCCCGGCGGCGTATACCTGGTACCGGCGTTCACGGGACTCGGCTCGCCGTGGTGGGACCCGTACGCGCGGGGGACGATCGTCGGAATCACGCGCGGCACGAGCCGCGCTCATCTCGCGCGCGCCGTCGTCGAGGCGATGGCGTTCCAGACCGCCGACGTCGTCGACGCGATCACCCGCGCCAGCGGCGCGGCTCCCGCCGAGATGCGAGTCGACGGGGGCGCGTCCGTGATGGACGTGCTGTGCCAGTTCCAGGCCGACGTTCTCGGCGTGACCGTGCGTCGCGCCGCCATCCAGGAGACAACCGCGCTGGGCGCAGCCTTCCTCGCCGGCGTCGCCGAGGGCGTGTGGAGTTCGCCCGACGAGGTGAACGCCCGGTGGAGCGCCGACGCGGCGTTCTCACCGACGATAACGGACGACGAGCGCGCAGTCCGGCGCGCAGCCTGGCGGCGGGCCGTCGAACGATCACGCGGCTGGTCGCGCGATTGAGCTACGACGCCGCGGATCTCGGACTCCGGGCGTCGGCGAAACTCGCGATGCGCGCAATGTCGGTAGGGATGTCGTCGGCCTGCTTCGTGGCGTACGTGTCGACGTACTCGTAGCCGGAGAGCTGGCAGATCTCGTACATGACCTCGTCGGTGAGTTCCCGCAGCGCCATGTGATCGTGCTCGCGGCTGGCGTAGCGGGCGGGATCGACCGGCTCCCCGAACCGGATCGTCACCACACGAAACAGCTTCGGCATCCGGGAATCGACGGGCTGTACATCGTCGGTACCGATGAGACCGATCGGCACGATCGGCACGTTGCACCGGAGCGCGAGTCGAGCCACGCCGGTGTGGCCGCGGTGCAGCAAGCCGTCGCGGGTGCGCGTGCCCTCGGGATAGATCCCGAACACCTTGCCCGCGCGCAGCACCTCGGTCGCCGAGGCAAGGGCGCGCTCGCTCGCACTGCCGCCCTCGCGCCGGATCGGGATCTGCCCGCAACTCCGGAAGAACCACGCGGTCTTTGCGTCGTCGAAGTACTCGGCCTTCGCCACGAAGGTCACCCGCCGGCGCACGACGAGCGGGATGAAGATCGAATCGAGGAACGAACGATGGTTCGACGCCAGGATCACGGCGCCGCGGCGCGGAATGTGCTGTCGACCCTCGACCTTGACGCGCACGAACGCGGCGACGAATGGAGTGAGGAGGCCCTTGACGATCCAGTACAAGAATCGCCAGCGTAGGCCGTAAACAGCTCCGGTGGTCGAGGATCAGGCGGCGACGCGCTCCGCGGCGAGCTCTTCGACTGGAGTCGCCGGTTGGAGCCGCCCGGCCAGCGCGTCGACGATCGCCATCGTTCGTGCGACCTCGTCGTTCTCGTGGCGGGCGTTGTCGAGCGCCCGCCCCGTTCCGACCTCGTGCATCAGGTCGTGCATCAGCTCGTCGATCACGCTGAGAAGTAGCCGGCGCATCGAGTCCTCCTTCGACGCAACCAGTGTGCGCGGACGACATGGCCGGGCGGTTCCCGGGGTGTCACGGGCACGCGAACAGCAGTTGACCGGTGGATGACACACATTCTCCCGAGCTCCCCGCGGCACCGGCCGACGGTGCGCGAACATTGACCGAGCGGTCAAGAGCGGCGCTACGCTCACCCGAATGCGGCGCAAGCTCACTCCACGGGGTCGTGAACGCCGCGACCAGTTGATGGAGTGCGGAGCGCGCCTGTTCGCAGAGCGTGGCTACCACCCGACGTCGGTGGCCGACATCGTGGCCACGCTCGGTGTCGGCAAGGGCGTCTTCTACTGGTACTTCGCCTCGAAGGAGGAGCTGCTCACGGAGCTGCTCAAGGCGTCGAATCATGATCTACGCAAGCGCCAGCAGCACGCGATCGAAGGCGTTGCCGACCCGGTCCGCCGCCTCGAGCTCGGTATCCGCGCGTCGCTCTCGTGGTTCGCCGAGCACCGCGAGTACTTCGCGATCATCCAGTTCGCGGCGACCGACGAGACGTTCGCACCCGTGCTCGCCCGCAATCGGGAGATCTCGATCGCCGACACGATCCGCCACCTCAAGGACGGCATCGTCGACGGCCGGATCGCCGACCGCGACCCCACCCTCCTCGCGCACGCGATTCACGGCGTCGTGGCTGAGCTGACGAGCCGGGCGCTCGTCGACAGCAGTCTGCCCGTCGGCGAGGTCGCCGATCTGTGCGTCGCCTTCTGCCTCGAAGGCCTCTGCGGCTGAACAGTCAGCCGAGCTTGGTGAGGCCCTTGCGGATCTGGCGCATCGCCTGCTGGATGCGCTTCTCGTTCTCGACGAGGGCGAACCGCACATAACCCTCGCCGCCCGGGCCGAAGCCCGAGCCGGGCGACAGCGCGACCTTGGCCTCCTGCACGCACATCGTCGTGAACTCGATGCTCGTCATGTCCGCGTAGGGCTCCGGGATCGGCGCCCAGACGAACATCGTCCCCTTCGGCTTGTCGATGTGCCACCCGATCCGGTCGAGGCCGTCGATCAACGCGTCTCGCCGACCGCGGTAGATCGCGTTGACCTCCTTCGGGAAGTTCGGGGCCTCGTTCATCGCGACCGTCGCCGCGATCTGGATCGGCTGGAACGATCCGTAATCGAGGTACGACTTGAGCTTCGCGAGCGCGGCGACGATCTCCGCGTTGCCGACGAGGAAGCCCATGCGCCAGCCGGCCATCGAGAACGATTTCGTCAGCGTGTAGAGCTCGACCGCGACGTCCTTCGCGCCCGGCACCTGCAGGATCGACGGTGGCTCGTATCCGTCGAAACCGAGATCCGCGTACGCGAAGTCGTGTACGACGACGATCTCGCGTTCGCGCGCGAACGCCACGAGCTGCGTCATGAAATCGAGGTCGACGCACGCGGTCGTCGGGTTGTGCGGAAAGGAGGTGACGATCACCCGGGGTCGCGGCCACGCCTGCTCGTACGCGCCGCGCATGTTCTCGAAGAGGTTCTCGCCCCGACCCATGCGCACGTAGTGCACCCCCGCCCCCGCGAGAATGGGACCCCAGATGTGGATCGGGTACGACGGCGACGGCACCAGCGCGGTGTCGCCCGGACCCACCAGCGCGAGCATCAGGTGCGAGAACCCTTCCTTCGCACCGATCGTCGAACAGACCTCTGTCTCGAAGTCCAAGGTGACGCCGAACTTGCGCGCGTACAGCGCGGCAACCGCTTCGCGGAGCTTGGGGATGCCCTTGCTGGTCGAGTAGCGGTGATTGCGCGGGTTGCGCGCGGCCTCGATGAGCTTGTCGACCGCGATGACCGGCGACGGAAGATCGGGGTTGCCGAATGCGAGGTCGACGACATCTTCGCCCGCCCGCCGGAGCTGCATCTTCAGCGCATCGATCTGCGCAAACGCATACGGCGGCAGGGCGTGAATGCGTCGGAATTCCACGCCGGGAATGATACCGATGTGCACTCGCGTGGCATCGAGCAACTGATCCGTACGACGGCGCCTCGCGGGCCCGTCCGGGTCGCCCGATAGCGTGACGCCGTGGCGAGACCATTCCCTGCCCGGCCGAAGGCCGTCCTCCTCGACGTCGGCGGAATCTTCTTCGCGCCCTCGCACGACCGCGTGCTGGGTGCGTTCGCGCGGGCGGGACTCGCGCCGACGGCCGAGCTCCTCGATCGTGCGCACTACGCCGGCGCCCGGGCCTTCCCGGCCGGCGGCGACAAACTCGATTGGCAGCTCGACTGGCCGAAGCGATGGCGCGCCTATCTCGACGCGTACATGACCGAATGCGAAACCCCCGACGACCGGCGCGAGGAGGTGCACGAGCACCTCGACAGCGAGTTCGCCGATGCGGCCCTGTGGTTGCACGAGCTCCCGGGGGCACGCGAGGGATTGCGCGCGTTGGCCGAGACCGGTATCCGACTCGGCATCATCTCCAACGCCGACGGCTTGATCGGTCTGCGCCTCGCCGAAGCCGAGATGCTGCAAGTCGGCCCCGGTATCGGCGTGGCGGTCGAATGTGTGATCGACTCCGGCGCGGTCGGCGTGATGAAGCCCGACCCGCGGATCTTTCATCTCGCGCTCGACGCGATGGCGATCGGCGCGGCCGACGCGTGGTACGTCGGCGACATGCCGGGCATCGA
The DNA here is from genome assembly GCA_030774075.1 of Actinomycetota bacterium. Classification (GTDB taxonomy): domain Bacteria; phylum Actinomycetota; class Acidimicrobiia; order IMCC26256; family PALSA-610; genus PALSA-610. Next base: position 5,651 of record JALYLU010000061.1, read on the forward strand.
CGTCGTCGGGGCGCGCGCGGCGGGACTGCATCCGGTGCTGATGGATCCGTACCAGTTCCATCTCGACGCCGACTACGCGCGCATCTCGTCGCTGACCGAGCTCGCGACCGTGCTCCGCGCCGCCTCGGAGACCGCGGCCCATTGAGCCACCGAGGGCTACCCTTGCCCCGGCATGGACGCTCCTGAGCCGATCGAGCCGGCGCCGCCGATGTCGGCCCGCTACCACCGGCCCGTGGCGCCGTCGACGTGGCTGAAGGAGTTGTGGGGATCACGCGATCTCGTGACCGCGCTCACGATCCGAGAGCTCCAGGCGCGATACAAACATGCCGTGCTCGGATGCCTGTGGGCGCTTCTCGTGCCGCTCACACTGATGCTGGTTTTCACCACCGTCTTCCGGCATGTGGCCCACGTCGAGACCGGCGATGCACCGTACGCCGTGTTCGCCTATCTCGGCCTGCTGGTGTGGACCTTCTTCTCGACCTCGGTGTCTCTTGCCAGTCAAAGCCTGTTGAACAACGCCCAGCTGTTCAACCGGGTGTACTTCCCGCGCGAAGTGTTCCCGCTCGGAGCCGTCGCGGTCGCGGCCGTGGACAACGGCGTGGCGTTGGTCGCGCTCGGTCTCCTATTTCTGCTGACGGGCACCTCGCCGCATGTCTCGCTCGAGCACGCTCCTGCCCTCGTCGTGCTCCTCGGCGTTGTGTACGCCTGGACAATCGCAGTGGCATTGATCGTCGCGACAGCAGTCGTCTATCTGCGCGATCTCCGCCATCTCCTGCCAATCGTGCTCCAGGTCGGCATCATCGCCACGCCCGTCGCGTACGGTTTCGACGCGATCCCCGGCGGTCAGCGTCGGTGGTATTCGCTGGCGAACCCGCTCGGACCGGTCATCGACGGCTTCCGGCGCGTGCTCCTCTATGACCGCGCTCCGCAATGGGGGCTCGTCGGGCTGGGCGCGCTCAGTGCCGGGTTGGGTCTCGTTGTCGCGTATGCCGTCTTCAAGCGGTTGGAAACCGGCCTTGCCGACATCGCCTGACGGCGCCGTCGCGGCGGAGAAGGTCTGGAAGCGCTTTCGGGCCGACCGCCCCGACCCACGTTTGGGAACTCGCCTGGCCGGGCTCGGGCGGCAGATCCGACGACAGGACCTCCCTCGTTGGCGATGGGCCCTCCAAGACGTTTCACTACGTGCCGCACCCGGCGACTCGATTGGCCTCGTGGGCCCGAACGGGTCCGGTAAGACCACCCTGCTGCGGCTCTTGACTCGGGTGATGTATCCCTACGCCGGACGCATCGAGGTGGGCGGTCGGGTCGGAGCGCTGATCGAGATCCGGGCCGGGCTGCACCCGGAGTTGAGTGGTGCCCAGAATGTGTACTTCTTCGGGGCGCTGCTCGGCCTGCGTCGTCGAGAGGTGGCGCGCCGGTTCGACGAGATCGTCTCGTTCGCAGAGCTCGAGCACGCGCTCGACCGGCCCGTGAAGTACTACTCGAGCGGGATGCAGATGCGCCTGGGCTTCGCGGCCGCGTCCTTCCTCGATCCCGCAGTGCTGCTCGTGGACGAGGTCCTCGCGGTGGGCGACGCGTCGTTTCAGCAGCGCTGCCTCACGCGGATGCGCGAGCTGCTCGGCGCGGGCAAGACGCTCATCCTCGTATCGCACGACCTCGCCGCCGTCGAGACGACGTGCCGGCGCGCCCTCTGGCTCGAAGAGGGCCGCGTCCGCGCCGACGGCGACGTGCGCGATGTCCTCAACGCGTATCGCGAGTCGATCGAGCAACATTCGGTGGCGCACCGGTCGGGGTCGGCCGAAGCGGTGTCGCTACTGTCCGTCTCCGTTCTCGGCGAGGGCGCCGGGCCCTTGGTAACCGGCGCAGCGGCCGTCGTCGACCTCGCGCTCGCGAGCACCGAGCCGCACTGGTGTCTCGTATGTCTGGGCGTGAGCGAAGATCCGTCCTCGCCGATCTTCGTGCTGCGCCGCGACCTGCACCTGCAGGCGGGAACGACCCGAATGCGTTGCACGGTCGAAAATCTCCCGTTGCCGGGTGGCAGGTACTGGCTCTGGGTCGGGGTGTTCGACCGAACCGGCGGCCCACTGTCCGCCTGGCATGCGGCGTGCGCGTTCGACGTCGCGGGCCCCGCGCTCGACGTGCCCCCACCGGCGGTGGTGCTCCGGGCGCCGGTCTACGTCGGCTCGGTCTGGGAGATCGAGCGGGGTTGAGTGCCGGGCCGGAGAAGGGGTGCGAGCGTTTCCATCGCCTCCGCGAGGACCCTTCCGGTGGACAGCCGGAAGGCAGGAACTTCACGGGCCAGCCGTCCGAGGACATCGAGGTGGGCCTGCGAACCCGTCGCTTCCGTGAGAAGCACATTCGGAAGCAGTTCCCGCAGCGCGTCGGCGGGCCCGATCGGCTCGAGGAAGGTGTCGGCGGCTCGAGCGACCCGCGGAAAAATCAGCGCCGTGGCCATGCACTCGAGCACGGTGCGGCCACCGAGCACGTCGGCCAGTACCGCGTGTTTCTGGCGGCCGGGTCGCTTGGCGCGTCGCCGCAGCCATGACAGCTCTGGAATCATCTCGACGGTCGCGTCCGACACGTCGAGCTCGTCCGGGAAGGCGAACACGGCTCGCCCCGTCGCGTCGAGGAAGACGGTGTCGTCGCCGAGAAAGTCAAAGCCGTCTCGCGCGAGCGCTGCGGCCAGTGTGGATTTCCCGGAGCCACTGGCGCCCGCGAGCAGGAGACCGCAGCCGTCGCGAGCGAGGCAGGCCGCGTGCAGCGCAAATCGTCCGCGGCGCTTCAGCACCTCGAGCAACGACACGGTGAACAGCGGGTACGCCGCGAGCATGAGGTCTGCCGGGTTTCGTCCGGTCACCGCCAGGTGTGCCCAACCAGCACGAGGGTGCACGTCGATTTGGACGCGACGGGCGTAGTCCGCGACGAGGCGATCGCCGACGTCGAAGTAGCGCAACTCGCCGTCGGGACCCTCGTAGACGACGCGGGCATCATCGAGCGTCTCGTCGCTGATCACGGGCGCGGCCTCGGGACCGGTGACGGTCACGAGCACCGCGTCATCCGCCACCGTGTCGACGACGAAGGCGTGCAGCCGTCGGGCCAGTGCCTCGGCCACCGCCGCAGGCTCGCAGATCACGCGTACTGACACACCGTGTACGCAGAACGCCATCTCGGCGGATTCGGTCGGCTCAGGCGACACCGGTGCTCGAGACAGTCGCCACGCCGGTGAAGGAAGCGCGGGGGTCCCCACGCTCGAGGAACGGCTCGTCATCGAGCACGAGCCAGCAGTGGCCGGCGACCTGACCGTCATCGCCGTCGGTTCGGCCGACCCCGAAGCGGAGGGCGACATCGGCACCGGCCCGACGAAGGAGGGCATAGAGCGTGATGCCCCTCGTCAGACAACCCGGGCGAACAATCGGTCGCGCTCGCCGGATCACCGAGTCGACAACAGCGGCGTACTCCCGGCCCAACTCGTGAACGGTGTCGACATCGCGTCCGACGCGGTTACGGCGCGGCTCGAGCAAACGCTGAAGGCGCTCGAGGTCGAGCCGGGCGAGTACCGGAGCCGCCGTTGCGAGCACGAGCGCTCGAGCGACGAGCGGCAGCCGAGCACTGCCAGTCATTGCGGCCTAGTCGACCGCGACGAGGCGCTCGGCTCGCAGCTCGGTGAGCAGGTCGATGACGTCCCGCATGATGACGGCTTCGGGAGCCTCGTACTCTGCCGCAAGCACGCGGGCGATGTCGGCGACCGACGTGTTGCCGTCGCACAGGTCCCAGACCCGCGCGCCGACCTCGTTGAGTGCAAAATACGTACCGCCGTCGAGGTCGAGGAGCATCGTCTCGCCGGCCGCCTCCTGGGCGAGCACGCGGTCACGCCGGGCAGGTCGACCCCCGGCCATGATCACTGTTCGCCGGCGCTGATACTCAGAAGCTGAACCGGGTGAGCGACCGCAGCAGCCCCAGCTTCCGCAGCACAGGCTTGGTGTACTGGCGCTTGGTCATCTCGCACCTTTCCCGATCGATCGTGCGCCGGACATCTTGCCCGATCTCTCACGCGATGTCCAGATCCGCCTCATTCAAATGCTGCCGTTGCCGTCCCAGATGATGATGTCGGCGGAGCCGGATCCCCAGCCGCGCAGCCCAAAGGTGTTGGCGCCGGCCTTGATCGACTTGATGACATCGATGGTTGCTTCCTGACCGGGCTGGAGGTTCCGCCGGTACGCAGTGCCGTTCACCGTGACCGCGATGAGCCGCAACCCGGGAGAGTTGTTGATGACCGTCACGAGATGCTCCGCGTCGGGCACATCCGTGAAGACCTGCGACTTGTTCTCCCTGACGACCGTGGTCAGAACCGGGTCACAGTTCGTGACGTTGCCCGCCACGTCGGTTACCCGCAGTGCGACCTGCGCGGACACGTTGTTGTCGACCCTCGTCGCGGTGACGACCACCGCGTTCTTCGTGCCCTGCGTGAACGCCGGTATGACCACGTTCGCATTCACGTTCTTCGTCACGACGATCGACTTGAGCCCGCTATCGGTCGCACCGCCATCCTGCACCGTCACCTTTATGCCCTTTGGCGGGCCGGTGAACGTAGCGGTGAGGTTGCAGCTCGGTGCGGTGATGTCACGCGTCTCGCCTTTGAGGCAGAGGCCGAAGAGCTCGAACGTACCAGTGGTGTTGATGGGCCCTACTTCCACCGCGCCGGTCTGGATGTTGAAACGGTAGATGTTCCCGGTGTTGAAATCCCCGGACCAGAACGACGTGCCGTTCGGGTCGAGATTGAGTGCGAACCAACTGTCCGCGCCGGCAACATCGTAGGTCTGGACGACGTTGCCGGAACCGTTGAGGCGCTTGATGCTGTCAGTGGAAGCGACGAGCAGGCCTCCCGTGCCATCGAAGGGCGGCAAGAGCCGCAGCGCGAAGGACTCGTCAGTCACGTTTGCAAACGGAGCCAGCTGGGTGCTCGTGCTCGTGTCGTACCGGAAGATCGTTCCACCCTCGGAGGTGTAGAAGATCGTCTTCTGGTCTTTCGCGAGCTCGATCCAGTCCGAGCCGTGGATGGTCTGCGTGGCGACGTCGAACTGACCGATCTTCGTGCCGGCGGAGTTGAACTTGAAGATATCCTTGTTCCCTCCGGCGTGACCGACGAAGAAGTTGCCGGCCGCGTCGAAGACGATCGACTCAGGATTCGCGCCGCCGTCGGCCGACGTGTTGATCGTCTGCGCGATGGTGTGCGGTGACGCGTCGTTGTAGGCGACGATGTTGCCGGTGTCGAAGCTCGTGGTGTACAGCCGCGTTTGCGACGAATTGAAGGCGCAGCCCGTCGTAAAACTGTCGCTACCGTCGCTGATCTTCTCCTTGAATGCGCCGCTGTTGCTGTACACGTTGTACGAGCCGTTGGAAACACCCGCGAAGACATCGCCCTTCACCCACGTCGTCGCCGCGCTGGCCGCGCTGGCAGTAACGGCCACGAGCGCCGCCGCGACGACGGCCACCGTTGCCGCGCACGCCAAATTCCGACGGATAGTCCGCATCATTCCGTCCTTCCCCTTCGCGCGTATTGGGCGCCCGCACAACGTCGCAGCCTTCTGCACCGCCGGCGCGAATCTACGCACCCAGTTCCGAATGTTCAAGGTGGATCGGACGTTGCGCTCGTCGGTTGTCCGCATCGAACCCCAGCAGCCAAAGTGCCGAAGGCCTCGATGCAATTCCCACCACGTGCTTGGACGCCGACGCCTTTCCGCCTACGCTGCGCCACGACTGAAGTCAGTCGACTGAAAACAGTCGATTGAAAACAATTGACCGTATGCAGGTCGATGGGCGATGGCGAACTCGGAGTTCGGGCGGCTCTTGCTCGCATGTACCCGCGAGCACGACTGGAATCAACCACCGCACGGACTAGCGCGGTCGATACCCTTCGCAAATTCGCTGAGCATCGTCGACCATGCCTGTCTGCACGGTGTGGAAGCCTGCGTGCATCTCTCACTGCGGTCCGTCGACGCGATCCCGCGTGAAACGCGCGATCAACTCGAGCAAGCGTATTTCGTCGCACTGCGCTCGCACGCGTGCGCCCTCCATGACCTTGCGATCGCGGCCGAGGCATTCGAGCGCGCGCGGCTGCCCTGGCTTACGTTCAAGGGCCCAGTGCTGGCGGAGCACGTCTATCGTCGTCCCGATCTTCGCTCCTACGGCGATCTCGACCTGCTCGTATCGCCGAGTCGCTTGCGAGACGCTGTCGTTGCGCTCGAAGCGGCAGGCGGAAAACTGCTCGACCGCAACTGGCACCTCGCACTGCGGCACATGCGCGGGCAGATCCACGTCCTGCTGCCGGCGGGAACGATCGCCGATCTTCACTGGCATTTGCTCAACGACCCCGAATCCCGGCGGGCGTTTCCCGCCGATGTCCACGACTTGCTCGACCGGGCGCGAACCGTGGAACTCGGAGGGCATGCGATTCGGACGCTCGCCGCTGAAGACACCCTCGTGCATCTCGCGCTCCACGCATGCACGTCGGGCGGGAATCGGCTCATCGGCTGCAAGGACCTCGAACAGGCTGTCCTACGCGGACCCGTTGACTGGCGTGCGGTCGTGACGCGGGCTCACGAGTGGCACGCTGGGCAAACCACCGCCGTGATGTTGATCGTGGCGTCTCGCGCCCTCGGCTTCGAGGTCGCGGACGAGACCATTCGAGCGCTCTCGCCCGGCCCGGTCTGGCGTCGGCTCGCTCGCCTCGCGGATCGCCTCGCGCCGGTGGAGGCGTGGAACGGGGGTGGCTCCCTCGTCCGAGACGTGTGCCGCTCGACTCGCCGCGACGATTGGGCGAGCACCTACGCGCTCGCCCGACGGTTCGCCAGTTTCGTCAAGTCCGGCCGGCGGGCCGGGCCCCACGAGGTCGATCGCGACCCGACGAGCCCGGGCTCGCTGCTGTTCCCGGGCAGCGACGAACGAGACCGCGCGGCCTACTTCGCCGCAGTCGAGCGGTCGACGTCGTCTGGTACGTGAACGACTTTCGTGCCACGTTCGGGGTGATTTTGGGCGCCGAAACGGGTAGATCTGCAGCGTGGTGTTGGTCGGACTGTTGCTCATCGCCGCGGCGGCCGGATTCACGATCGACGTGTTCGCGCAGAATACGGCGCCCGTCGATGTCGACGTCTTGGGCCGAACCTTCGCGGTCGATACCGGCTGGCTCGTCGTCGCCGGCGCGGTTGCGGTCGCAGTATTCCTCGTGGGTGCCCGACTCGTCGTCGCCGGCATGGCCCGGGCGCGCGGCCGGCGCGCGGCGCTCCGGACCGCGCAGCACGCCACCCGAGAGCGCGACCAACTCGCGCAGCAACTCGCGGTCGAGCGAGCCGAGCGCGACAGCGGCCAAGAAGTAAAAACCGAGTATGACGCGCGCTCCTCGCCCGCACCCGATGTCCCGTCCGATCGAACC